>CALXBJ010000085.1 GCA_944386515.1 uncultured Pygmaiobacter sp. | reverse complement strand
AGCAGAAGAAAGGGCATCTTTGCAGCAGGGGAACTACCGCAGCCGGGTCGGCGGGTGGTTCCTTTTTTTATCCCGTTTCGCCCGACACGGCGCGAGCAAATCCCTGAAAAAGGATTCAGGCGATTTTTTGAGAAAATCAGAGGATTTCTGCTCATTTCAACAAAAATTCTCTGCCCGCTGCTGTTTTTCTTGAAAAATCGAGAAATTTGGCAAAAACTATTGACAAAAAAGCACTGCGTCTATATATTACATATTGTGTGTTCGCATCTAAGGCGTGCGGCGGCCTGCCGTATTGCCGGGAGCAGGCCGCATAATGCGGGCCTGCTTGTCGAAGCATGGGCGTTGTATGTACTGCTGTAGCTGCCGCGGTGTGCGGCGGTGTAACAAACCTTTTGCGGGGTAGTATAATTGACGCCTGCCCGCCGGCCGCTTGATCCGGCCGCGGGAACGATACCGCAAAGGGGGATGCAGGATGGAAAATAATACGGTAGTTGCACTGAAAGACATTGTTGTCGATTTCGACGGGGAAGCGGTCCTGACGGGGTTGTCGCTGGACATCCACGATAAGGAGTTTGTCACCTTGCTTGGGCCTTCGGGCTGCGGCAAAACGACCACCCTCAGGGTGATCGGGGGCTTTCTTGAGCCGAAGTCGGGCAGTGTCTTTTTTGATGGAAAGGACATCACCGGGATGCCCGCCTACAAGCGGCAGGTCAACACGGTCTTCCAGAAATATGCGCTTTTCCCGCACCTGAATGTCTATGAAAATGTGGCGTTTGGCCTGCGGCTGCGCAAGGTGGAGGAGAAGGAGATCAAGACCCGGGTTCTGGATATGCTGGAGATGGTGGGCCTGCGCGGCTTCGAGCGGCGGGATCCCACCACCCTGTCCGGCGGGCAGCAGCAGCGGGTCGCCATTGCCCGCGCACTGGTCAACCACCCGCGGGTGCTGCTTCTGGACGAGCCGCTGGGCGCGCTGGACCTCAAGCTGCGCAAGGAGATGCAGACCGAGCTCAAGCGGATCCAGAAAAATTTGAATATCACCTTTATCTATGTCACCCACGATCAGGAAGAGGCGCTCACGATGAGCGACACCGTCGTGGTCATGAACGGCGGGGACATCCAGCAGATTGGCACCCCGGTAGACATCTACAATGAGCCGCAGAACGCGTTTGTCGCGGACTTTATCGGCGAGTCCAATATCCTCTCCGGCGTGATGGAGCGGGATTTCTGCGTTGAATTTGCCGGCCAGCAGTTTGCCTGCGTGGACAAGGGCTTTGCGCCCCGCGAGCTGGTGGATGTGGTCGTCCGCCCCGAGGATGTGCAGGTCGTGCCGGCGATTCAGGGCCAGCTGTCCGGTGTGGTAAAGAGCGTCATCTTCAAGGGCGTGCATTATGAGATCATCGTCGAGCAGGCGGGCTTTGAGTGGAAGATCCACTCCACCCAGTCCCAGCAGCCGGGCGAGTTCGTCGGCATGAACATCGGGCCGGACGAGATCCACATCATGCACAGGATGGAGGATGCGGCGCGATGAAATTGAAATCCAAAATCTGCGCCGCCCCGTATCTGGTCTGGATGGTGGCGTTTATCGTCGCGCCCCTTTTGATGGTCATCTATTTTGCCTTCACCGACAAAGAGGGCCATTTTACAATGGAAAACCTGTCGGGGCTGAGCCAGTATTCCGCGGTCTTCATCCGCAGCATCCTGCTCGCGGCGATCGCGACGGTGATCTGCCTGCTGTTGGCTTATCCGCTCAGCTTTATGCTGTCTCGCCTGCGGGTGAACAAGCAGCGGATCATGCTGATGCTGGTCATGCTGCCGATGTGGATGAACTTTTTGCTGCGCACCTACGCGTGGATGACCCTGCTTGAGCGCAACGGTCTGATCAACAGCTTTTTGGGGCTGTTCGGCATCGGGCCCTTCAACATGATCAACACACAGGGCGCGGTGGTTTTGGGCATGGTCTACAACTATCTGCCCTACATGATCCTGCCGCTGTATACCATCATGGTCAAGATCGACAACAGCCTGATTGAGGCGGCGGAGGATCTGGGCTCGAACCTGTTCCACAAGGTGACCAAGGTACTGATCCCGCTGTCGATGCCCGGCATCACGACCGGCATCACGATGGTCTTTGTGCCCAGTGTGTCCACCTTTATTATCAGCCGGATGCTGGGCGGCGGCTCCAATATGCTGATCGGCGACCTGATCGAGCTGCAGTTCCTCGGCAACAGCTACAACTATAACCTCGGCAGCGCGATGAGCCTTGTTTTGATGGTGGTGGTCCTGCTGTGCATGAGCGTGACCAACATGATGGACGGCGAAAATAAGGAAGGGGGCGTGATCTGATGAAAAAGATGGGCCTTCTCTCCAAGGTATACATGATACTGATCTTCTCCTTCATGTATGTGCCGATTGCCGTGATGGCGGTCTTCAGCTTCAATGAGTCGAAAAGCCGTTCGAACTTCACCGGCTTCACCTTTGACTGGTATATCAACCTCTTCCGCAACGACATGATCCTCAGCGCACTGGGGCTGTCGCTGGTCATCGCGCTGGTGGCGTCGGTGATTGCAACGGTGCTCGGCACGATGGCGAGCATCGGCATCCACTCGATGAACCGCGCCTCCCGCAGCGTGATCATGAACATCAGCTATCTGCCGGTCATCAACCCGGAGATCATCACAGGTGTGTCGATGATGCTGCTCTTTGTTGTCTTCAAGAACTGGATGGGCGGCAAGGTGTTCGGTATGCCGACACTGCTCATCGCACACATCACCTTCTGCGTGCCCTATGTCATCTTTAACGTCTCGCCCAAGCTGCGGCAGATGGATGTGCGGATGTGGGAGGCTGCGCTGGACCTCGGCTGCACGCCGGTTCAGGCGTTTTTCAAGGTGGTTTTGCCCGAGATCATGCCGGCGGTCTTTTCCGGCTTTTTGATCTGCCTGACCTACTCGATTGATGATTTTATCATCAGCTATTTTACCAGCGGCACCCTGCAGACACTGCCCATTGCGATTTACAGCATGACCCGCAAAAAGGTCAGCCCGGAGATCAATGCGCTGTCTACGATTATGTTTGTGGTGATCCTGTCGATTATTTTGTTTGTCAACGCGCAGGACAGCCGCAAACAGAAAAAGAATTCTGCCCGCCGATAGAAAGGCGGATGGAATAGATTTGTGAGGATAAAGAGAGGAGAAAAGAAAAGAAAAATGAAAAAAGTAGTAAGTTGCCTTTTGTCTGTTTTTCTGCTGGCTTTGACGATTGCGGCGCCGGCACAGGCAGCCGTCACTGTGGCCGATAACGGCTATGACTGGGAGAGATTCAAGGGTCAGGACATCACCCTGAATGTCTACAACTGGGGACTTTACATCTCGGACGGCTCTGACGGCGGGATGGACATCAACAAGGAGTTTGAAGAGCTGACCGGTATCACGGTGAACTACACCACCTATGATACCAACGAGAGTATGTATGCCAAGATCAAGTCCGGCGGCGCGGACTATGACGTCATCGTGCCCAGCGACTACATGATCGGCAAGATGGCCGCTGAGGGGCTGTTGGCAAAGCTGGACTTTGACAACATCCCCAACATGGAGCTGATCGGCGACCAGTACAAGAGCCGCGACTATGACCCCAACAACGAGTACTGCGTGCCCTACACCTGGGGCGTTGTTGGCCTGATCTACAACACCACGATGGTGGACGGGGAGATCGACAGCTGGGACGCGCTGTGGGATGAGAAGTATGCCGGCAACGTGCTGATGTTCAACAACAGCCGCGATGCCTTTGCCATCGCCTCCAAGAAGCTGGGCCTCAGCATGAACCCCACCTCGGTGGAGGAGATCGAGCAGGCGGCCGAGCTGCTCAAGGAGCAGAAGTCCGTTGTGCAGGCCTATGTCATGGACGAGATCTTCGACAAGATGGAGGGCGGCGAGGCTGCGATTGCGCCGTACTATGCGGGCGACGCGATCATCATGATGGAGGAGAACCCGGATCTGGCCTTTGCGATCCCCAAGGAGGGCACCAACTATTTCGTGGACGCGATGTGCGTGCCGGCGACCAGCACCCAGAAGGAAGCCGCCGAGATGTACATCAACTTCATGTGCGAGACTGAGGTCGCACTGGCGAACTGCGAGTTCATCGGCTATTCCACGCCGCAGGTCGAGGCGGAGCAGCTGCTGCCCGACGAGCTGAAGAACAGCCCGATCATGTACCCCTCCGCCGAGGTGCTGGAGAACACCGAGACCTTCAACGTCCTGCCCGACGACCTGAGCGCCGCGATGGACGAGGCCTGGAGCGAGGTCAAGAGCTATGACGAGGGCGGCAACGCGCTGCTGGTTCCGGCGCTGCTGGTCATTGCGGTTGTGGTGATTGTCGTTGTCCTCTGGCGCAAGAGCGTCAAGAAGAAGCGCAACGACTATTGATCCCTTTGCGCAGATAAATCAATTTAAAGAATGGTAAACACAGGGCGGCTGATTTTTATCAGCCGCCCTGTGTTTGTGCTGTGGGGAAAAGGGCGGTCGGGACAAAGTGTAAGGGATTTTGTGTGATTGTGGTGAAAACGGCGCGGAGGGCGGGCGATGCGGTTTACATTTTTCGCCTTTTAGGATAAAATAATAAAGTTGTAATGCGGCTTATTGTGTCGGCAGGGAAGATGCTTTTTACCCGGAGCCGGAGCCGCACCCGCGCCGGCAGGACATGGCGCAAAACAGACTGTTGTCACACAGGGAAAATAGGAGTGGTCAGATGTCACAGGAATGCCTGCGTGTTGAACATATTCAAAAAGCATATACCGAGGGCTTTGTCGCGATCAAGGACGCCAGTTTGACCGTCCGGCAGGGGGAGATCCATGGCTTGCTGGGGGAGAACGGCGCCGGGAAATCCACCTTTGTCAAGATCCTCAGCGGGCTGCTGGGGCGCGACGGCGGGACCTTTACGCTGTGCGGCGTGCCGGCGTCCCCCTCCAGTCAGGAGGAGGCGGCGCGGCTGGGTATCATCAAGCTGCAAAAGCGCTCCGGTCTGGTGCCCTCCCTGACGGTGGAGGAGAACATCCTGCTGGGCAGACAGAAGAACAGTCTCGCGCCGCTGGACCGCGCGCAGATGCGCCGGGAGATCGGCGCGCTGCTGGAGGAGTTCGCAATGGACCCCGCGCCGCAGGACCTCGCGAAAAACCTCACCGCCGAGGACGCGCTGGAGACCGAGCTGCTCAAGGCCTATTATGCCGGTGCAAAGCTGGTGATCCTCGATGAGCCGGCCTCCTATTTCACGATTGCCCAGACCGAGGAACTGTTCGCTCTGCTGCGCAAGTTGGCGGCGAAGGGGATCGCGATCCTGTATGTCTCCAATCAGGTGCGGGAGATGCTGGAGCTGTGCGAGAACATCACCGTGATGGAGGGCGGGGTCACCACCGGGGAGTATGCCGCGGCCGACATGACCCTGCGCCGGCTGCAGAACCGGATGGTGCGGGAAAACAAGCCCGAAAAGGTGCGCTGGACCCGCCCGCAGCGGGGGGAGACGGTGCTCAAGGTGCGGGACCTCTCGATTTTCCGCGGCGAGGCTCATCAGGCGGTGCAGAAGGTCAGCTTTTCGGTGCGCGCGGGGGAGATCCTTGCGATTATCGGCAAGCCGGACAGCGGCGCGCGGGAGCTGTGCGAGGTCATTGCTGGCCTCACGCCGGCAGTTGCCGGTCGGGTGACCGTCTTTGACGACGATATCACCGCGGATTCGGTGCGCGGCGCGCGGGAGCTGGGGGTCTCATTCCTGCTCTCTTCACCCCAGCGGATTGGGGTCGCGCCCTCGCTGAGCATTCAGGAGAACCTGCTGCCCTACCAGTACACCAACCCTGCTTACCGCAACCACGGCCTGCTGGATCAGGAAAAGCTGCGGCAGGAGGCACAGCGCCTTGTGCAGGAATACGACATCCGGTGCGCCAGCGTGGAGGAAAACGCGAGCGTGCTGTCCACCTCGTCGGCGCAAAAGCTGCTGGCGGCACGGGAGTTTTCCAATGAGCCGGTGCTGCTGGTCGCCTATCAGCCGACCTTCGGCACAAGCGAGGAGACGGCGGCATTCTTGGAGAAGAAGCTGCTCGAGCTGCGGGACGAGGGGACCGCGATCCTGCTGGTACCCACCGACCTCGACGAATTTGCAGCGATTGCGGACAGCGCGCTGGTGCTCTATCAGGGCAGCATCACGGCCTATCTGCCCAAGGTCACCGGCAAGGAAGAATTGGATCCCTATATCAGTGGGGAGCGCAGGATGACACAGGAGGAACTGGAGGCGGTTTGTTTTGAATAAAATCAATGAAAAATTCCCGCCCAGCGCCCAGCGTAAGCTGACAGCCGGCCTTGTCGGCATCTTGGTCTGCCTGCTGACGATCCTTTTGTTTGAGGAAAAGCGCGGGGAGTCGCTGCGGACCTTTTTCCTTATGCCGCTGGGCAGCCTGCAGGAGCTGGGGGAACTGGTTGCCTATGCGACCCCGATGGTGTTTGTGGCGCTGGCCACGGCGCTGGTTTTCCAGTGCCGCAGGTACAGCCTGTCGATGATCGGCTCCTTTATGCTGTCGGCCTGCCTGACGACCGGCTTTCTGCTGCTCGGGAATGAGCAGCCCGCATGGTATCTGGTTCCCAGCGCGCTGGTAATCAGCATTTTGGCCGGGGCGGGCGCCGCGGCGATTCCCGCCGCGCTGTCCATCCGGCGCAGGGTGAATATCACCATCTCGTCTCTGATTTTGGATTTCCTCATCCTTCAGCTGACCAGTTTTATTCTGTCCAATTATATGTGGGATCCCGCGGCGGGACAGAGCGCCTCGTTTGAGATCCCCGAGCGGCTCTGGTTGCCCGAGATCCTGCCCGCGCTGGGACTTCGGTTCGGCTTCCTGCTCGCGGCGGCGGCGGTCGTCCTGCTCTATCTGCTGCTTTACCGCGGCCGGCTGGGATACGAGATCCGTGCGGTCGGCGCGAGCGAGAGCATGGCTGGCTATGTCGGGCTCTCCTACGGCAAGACGGTGATGGCGGTCCAGCTTCTCGCCGGTGCGCTGGCGGGCCTTGGCGGGGCGGTTGAGATGATGGGGGTGCAGCCCCGTTATATCTGGGATGGCAGTTTCCCGACGGTGGCGCTGCTGGGGATTTTGGCGGCGGTGGTCGCCGGATATCGCCCGCTCTGGATCCCGCTGAGCTGCCTCTTTTTCGGCTATCTCTGGCGGGGCGGCGTCTTGCTGAACGAGAGCACCGGTTTCCCGGTGGAGGTCCCGCTCTTTGCCGCCGCAGTGATGGTGCTTTTGCTTCTCGCAATGCGGGATCTCGATGTTTTCCGTGCGGCGGCGGGCCTGTTTCAAAAGAAGCAGGCGGGAGATGCGCCGGCACAGGGGATGCCACCCGCTGCGACACAGCCGCAGACGGCGCCCCGCAGGGCGGCAAAACGCCCGGCAAAGGCAAAACAGCAAAAAACGGACGCCAAGCTGCCGGCAGATGTGCCGGACGGCAGTGAGGGGGTGGAGGAAGGATGATGTTGCTTTTGTCTGAGATGGCGGGTGCGGTGTTCAGCAACAGTTATCTTGCAAGCACGCTGCAGATTGCCACCTTCCTCTTGTTCACCGCGGTCGGCGTAATCCTTGCGCGGCGCAGCGGCGTCTTCTTCCTTGCGGCAGACGGCGTGCTCTCCTTCAGTGCGACGGCGGCGTTTCTCACCGACGCGGCGGTGCGCAGTCTGGTGCTCGGCGATGCGCAGGAGGGGACGCAGGCATATCAGGCGCTGGTTGGCCGCGCGGATCTGTTCGGCTGGATCACGGGCGCCCTGCTCGGTATCTCGGTGGGTATGGCCTTCACGGCGCTGCTGTGCTGGTTTTTGCTGCGCGCCAAGACCAATGCGCTGGTGACCAGCATCCTGTTTAATCTGTTTGCAATGACCGCCTGCGTGATGTGCCTGCATCTCGTCTACCGCGAGGACAGGCTGATCTCCAGCGCGGTCGCGGCGGCGTTCCCGTCGCTCAAAATTGAGTCGGCGGCGGAGATCCCGGTGCTGGGCGGGCTTTTCGGCGACACCAGCCTGCTGACCTATCTCGCGGTTATCGCGGTGGTTGCCGCCTTTTATCTGCTCAACCGCACCGGCTTTGGGCTGCGGCTGCGCGCTGCGGAAGAAAATGCCACCGCCCTGATCAGCACGGGAATCAGCGCCGAGCGCACCCGCTTTTTGGGAATGCTCTTTGCAGGCGCGGCGGTCAGTCTGGGCGGTGTATCACTCGCGCTTGCCGGCGCGTCGCCCAGTCTGTCGATTCAGCCGCGCGGCGAGGCGTACCTCGCTCTGGTGGCGGTCTGGGCCTGTGACGGACGGCTTTGGAAGAGCAGTATCGCTGTTCTGATGCTCAGCTTGGTCGGCGCGCTCTCCACTATCTGGAGCGCGTTTCCCATCCCGGCCTCGCTGGTTGAGATGCTGCTGTATATCGCCGCACTGGGCGGGCTCTGGATCCACTCCTACAATCTCAAGCGGCGCAGAAAGCGCCGTCTGCGCAGGCAGAAGAGGATTGCCGAGGGCGAGAAGGTGCCGCAGCATGGCGGGACAAGGCGGTTCTTTGGCCGATTGGGCAAACGAGCGAGGAAATAATGCGGATGCAGTTCTGTCCTCGCTTGTGATAAAAGGGCAAAATTGCGCAAAAAAATAAGCACAAAGAAAGACATCAGACACACCTTTGGTGTCCAGATGCCGGCCATATAGAAAACAGAAAAGGGACGGCTCTTTGCAAACAGCAGGGAGCCGCCCCTTTTTGTTTGGGGAAAATGCGCAGAACCGCATTTTGCAGAGGAGAGGAGGAGGAAAATCGGTTTTCTGTAAATGTATGGCGGGGCTGCGCGAGAGAAAAGAGCAAATGCCGACCCCTCCGGTTTAGCGGAGCGGGAAGAGGATCTTGGGTTCGACCTCTTTTTTATCCTTAAAACGGTAGACTGAGGGATGAAGAGGGGGATTGCGGATGCGGACAGTGATCTATCTGGACATCTTGCTGGCGGTCAACTTCATTCTTGACTTCTTTTTGCTGCTGGCGACGGGAAAGCTCTGCGGCGCGCTCGCCGGGCGGTGGAGAGTGGTCGCCGCGAGCGCCGCGGCGAGCCTGTTTTCGCTGGTGCTGCTCCTGCCGCCGCTGCCGATGATGATTCAGCTGGCAATCAAGGTGCTGGGCAGCGCGATCCCGGTTTTCATCGGGTTTCAGCGCGGCTCGCTGCGGCAGACGGCAAAACGGGTCTTTTGGTTTTTCCTCCTAAACCTGCTTTTGGCAGGGGCGGTTTTCTTTTGGTGCATCACCCTCTCACCGACCGGTATCGAGCAGAACAACCTTGCGGTCTACTTTAACCTCTCACCCATCACCCTGATCCTGTCGGTACTTGCGGTTTATCTGTCGCTCTGCCTGCTTGAGCTGATCTTCGGGCGCCCCGGCGCGCCGCCGCGGGTTTCTCTTGAACTGCAGCTCGGCGGGGGATGGGTCAAAACATCCGCAATGCTGGATACCGGGCTGTCGATCCGGGACCCGCTCACCGGCACCTCATGCCTGCTGCTCAGCTATCCGCAGGTCCGCCTGCAGCTGGCAGGGTCCCTGCGGCAGGAGCTGGACGACTATTTTGACGGAAAAACGTCGGCCTATCACAGCGGGGGCAGGACGCTGCGGCTCATCCCCTGCAGAACGGCTGCGGGGCAGGAGCTGCTGCCCGCCTATCGCTGTGAGCAGTGCTGGGTCGAATATAACGGCAGAAAGCTGACTGTGCAGAAGGCCGCGGCAGCCTTTACCCCGGTCCCGTTGCAGGGGCAGGCAGTCAGTGCCCTGATAGGGCCGGAGTTGATGGAGCCGATCTTATAAAAGGAGAGAGCAGCGATGAAAATCACCGTCCAACAAAGCATCCACACCCTGATTGAGCGGGTAATCCTGATTCTGCGGTTTCCCTGCCACCTCTATTACATAAACGGGCCGGAGACGCTTCCCGCGCCACTGACGGCGCAGCAGGAAAAAGAGGTGTTTGCGGCGCTCGCACAGGGGGATCCCAAGGCGCGGGAAACCCTGATTACCCATAATCTGCGTCTGGTGGTGTATATTGCAAAAAAATTTGAGAACACCGGCATCTCGATTGAGGACATCATCTCGATTGGCACAATCGGGCTGATTAAGGCGGTCAACACCTTTGCGCCGGAAAAAAAGATCAAGCTGGCCACCTACGCCTCTCGGTGTATCGAGAATGAGATCCTGATGTATCTGCGCAAGACCAGCAACCGCCGGGTGGAGACCAGCATCGACGAGCCGCTGAACACCGACGGGGAGGGCAACGAGCTGTTGCTGGGGGATGTTCTGGGAACCGACCCGGACAGCGTCGGCGCCGAGATCGAGCAGGACGACGAGAAATCCATGCTGTACAAGGCGGTAAACCGGCTCTCCGACCGGGAAAAGCTGATTATGCAGATGCGCTTTGGGCTGATTGACGGAAACGAGCGCACCCAAAAGGAGGTCGCCGACATGATCGGTATCTCGCAGAGCTATATTTCACGGCTGGAAAAAAGGATTATCAAGCGGCTGCGGCAGGATCTGGAGCATAGATTTTGACTGTGAAGGAAACAGACTTTACACAACAGAATCGGAGAAAAAATATTTCCCGGAAAATCGATTTGGCTGCAAGCATCTTTTTCCAGCTCAAAAAACGGACTAAACAGAACACGCGCACCCATACTAAACATCGAAACCTCGATGAAATGGAGCGCGTGTTCTGTTGCATTATAATAAAGTTGAGATCTGCGGCGTCAATACGGCAAAACTGCCGGTTTTAAAGGAGTCCGAAAAGCTGGAGCTGATCAGAAGGGCGCAGCAGGGGGATCAGGAGGCGCGGCAGAAGATGATTGCCGGCAACCTCAGGCTGGTGCTCAGCGTGGTGCAGAAGTTCTCCGGCCGGCGTGAGAGCATGGACGACCTGTTTCAGGTCGGCTGCATCGGGCTGATTAAGGCGGTCGACGGCTTCAATGCGGATTTGGGGGTGCGGTTTTCCACCTACGGCGTCCCGATGATCGTGGGGGAGATCCGCCGCTTTTTGCGGGACAACAACACCGTGCGGGTCAGCCGCTCGGTGCGGGACACCGCTTACCGCGCGATGCAGGCAAGGGAAGATTTGCAGAAAAAACTGGGGCGGGAGCCCACCATGGAGGAGATTGCGGGCGAGGTGGGGCAGCCGGTGGCGTCCATCACGGTGGCGCTGGAGTCGGTGGTTGACCCGCTGTCGCTCTACGAGCCGGTTTACAGCGACGGCGGGGACCCCATCTTTGTGATGGATCAGATTGGGGACAGCGGCGGGGAGGACAGCTGGATCAGCGCGATGGCCTTCAAGGACACGCTGCGCAGCCTGACCGAGCGGGAAAAAAAGATCATGTCGCTGCGGTTTTTGCAGGGGAAGACACAGGTCGAGGTGGCGGGAGAGATCGGCATCTCGCAGGCGCAGGTCAGCAGGCTGGAGAAAAACGCATTGGAGCGGATCAAGCGGGAGTTTTGACCCCCGCGCCAAAGTCAAGGCTCTCTGCCGAAGAAGCGGCGCAGCCGGCCGCGAAGATCCGAGGTGTGTCCCTTTTTCTGCGTTTTCTGGCGGCAGAGCTGTTCCTCCCGCGCCGCCTGTGGGTGGCCGCCGGCAGCAGCCTGCGCAAAAAACGCCGCCGCCTGCGCACAGTCCGCCTTCAGTCCGGCAGCACCGTCCCGATACCAGCAGCCGAGCTTGAACTGCGCGTTTACCTCTCCTCTTTTTGCGGCGGCCTGATAGAGTTCCAGCGCGCGGGCGCGGTTTTCCGCCACCCCGTTCCCGGTCTCATAGCAGAGCCCCAAATTGTAGAATGCGGCGGGATGGCCCTTTTGGACCGCCTTTTCAAACCAGAGGACCGCGCGGCTGTAAATGCGGGGGACGCCGAGGCCGTTGTAGTATAAGTAGCCGAGATTGTTCTGCGCGGCGGCATCTCCCTGTTCGGCCGCTTTTTGATAGAGCTGGGAGGCGCGGAAATAATTCTGTGCGAGGCCGCAGCTCCCGGTCTCATAGCAGCGGCCCAAGCTGCACTGGGCGGGTGCGTATTCCTGCGCGGCGGCCTTTTGGTAAAGGCTTACCGCCATGGCGGGGTCCGGCGCGGTGCCAAGCCCCTGTTGGTAGCACCGCGCAAGCAGGGTCTGGGCGCGCGCATCCTCCTGCTCGGCGGCTTCGCTGAGCCAGTGGAAGGCGGCGGCAGGATCCTTTTGGGTCCCGTTGCCGTACATCAGGCAGCGGCCCGTGTCGTATTGACCGGACGCATAGCCGCATTTTGCGGATGCAAGATAGCGGGCAAAGCCCTCCGCTTTATCCTGCGGCAGGCCGCGGCCATCCTCATAGCAATGTCCCAGCAGATCCAGCGCGCGGACCGAGCCGGACTCCTCCGCCTTCTGCAGCCAGAGGATCGCGTTTTCAAGGTCAACCTCGGTGCCGATGCCGGTAAGGAAGCAGAAGCCGAGATTGCACATAGAGGCGGAATCCCCCAGCTCAGCGCCCCGGCGGTAGAGGGAAAACGCCTGCTGGAGGTCGACGGCAACCCCGTTGCCATACTCATAGCACAGCCCAAGGCTGCACAGCGCGGAGGGGTAATCCTGCCGGGCGGCGCGCTCATAGAGCTGCGCGGCTTTTTCAAGATCGGTTTTGACCCCGGTTCCGTGGAGATAACAGTCTCCCAGCAGGTCGAGGGCACGGGGATGGTCCTGCTTGGCAGACAGACGCAGCCAAAAAACAGCCTGCGCAGGGGAGACTTCGACCCCAATGCCCACCAGATAGCAAAACCCAAGGTTGCACTGTGCGGGCGCATATCCCTTTTTTGCCGCCTTGCGGTACAGCTCGGCGGCACGCTGTTTGTCCTCAGGCACCCCCTCGCCGCTTTCGTAGCAGAGCCCGAGGTTGCACAATGCGGAAGGGTACTCTTGTGCGGCTGCCTTTTTAAACAGCGCGGCGGCGCGGGGAAGATCCTTTTTGATCCCGATGCCGGCGCGGCAGAGGGTGCCGAGCAGATCCAGCGAGCGCGGATGGTTTCGCTCTGCGGCCTGCTCCAGCAGCCCGACCGCATTCTCTGCGGAGCGCGCAACGCCGATACCGTTGAGATAGCAGACTGCGAGGTTGCAGGCGGCGGACAGGTGCCCCTTTTCGGCGGCAGCGGCATAAAGTGCGGTGGCCCGTTCTGGGTCCGCCTTGACCCCGGTGCCGTTTTCGTAGCACAGGCCGAGCGAACAGATGGACTCGGCAAAGCCGCGTCTTGCGCCGTGTTCGAGCAGCTCGAAGGCGGCGGTCTCGTCCCGCTCGCAGCCGATGCCCTGCTGCAGGCAGTGCGCGAGCAGCTCGATTGCGCGGGGATGGTCCTTCCTGCAGGCCGCGCGCAGCAGGCGGACCGCTGCCGCGGGGTCCCGGTCGGTCCCGATGCCGTTGAGGCAGCAGACCGCGAGATTGCACTGCGCCTGCGCGAGCCCGGCACGGGCCGCTTTGCGGTAATAGGCCACCGCCCGCGCCGGATCGTACTCTACCCCGCACCCCAGCTCATAGCAGATCCCAAGGTTGCACAGTGCGGGCAGATAGTTCAGCGCGGCGGCCTGCGCGTAGTAATCGGCCGCGCGCCGAAAGTCCTGCTCGACCCCGAACCCGTCGTAGTAGCAGGAGCCGAGCAGGTCCAATGCGCGGGGGAACCGCTGGGCGGCGGCGCGGCGGAACAGCTCCACCGCACGGGCGGGGTCAACCGGGCCGCCGATGCCCTCAAAGTAGAAAAAGCCGAGGTTGCACTGTGCGGGCGCATATCCCTGCTGCGCAGCCTGCTGATAGAGCTCGGCCGCACGGGGGATGTCCTTTGCTGTTCCGATTCCCGCCTCATAACAAAAGCCAAGGCAGCAGATGCCGGGCAGGTACCCCTGTTCGGCGGCGCGGTTATAACAGTCGAAGGCGGCCTCTGGGTCGATCGGGCCGCCGATGCCCTTTTCGTGAAAGAAGCCGAGATCGCACAGCGCAGGGGCGTAATCCTGCTCTGCGGCGACCTCGAACTGCTCCCTTGCCAGCTTGAGGTCACGCAGTGTGCCGATGCCGTACTGATAGCAGCGGCCCAGTGCGGCAATTGCCTGCAGGTCGCCCTGATCCGCAGATTCTTGGAACCAATGAAAGGCCTGAACGGTGTCCTTCGGCGTGCCGGTGCCCTCCATATACCGCACGGCAAGCTCATACTGTGCGTTCGAGTCACCCAGCTCGGCCTGATCCAGAAGGGCTGCAAAAGCGTCCTTTGATTTTTGAATATCCGCAAGGGCCTTTTGGATCAGGTTGGTGTTCATAAAGACGATGTCGCCCGCGTTTTCATTATTTTCGTGCTGTAAAGAAAGGGAATCCAATGAAGCCTGCCTCCTCTCTCAAGGCAAAATGGAAGGGAAAAAGGCGCCGCTTCTCCCGCGCAAAAAGGCATGGGAAAAGCGCCGCCTCGTCTTTTGGGATGGTGCTCGGACGGCGCCGGTATCCGTCAGATTTCGCTCTCGTCCGCCTCTTCCTCCGACTCCTCCAGCGGGTCGATGAAGACGGCGCCGGACTTGTTCTGTTCAGCGGGGAGGGGCTGCGCCTTTAGCTCCTTTTTCTTCTTGCGGCGCAGCCAGCGCAGCAGGGGCTTTTTCCGGCGGGGCGGGCGGGGCGCGTGCCGCAGCTTAGCGGGCACGGTGACCCCGAGAAACTCGAGCATCTTGCGCAGGTCCAAGGCATCCTTGAAGGGGATTGCCGTCAGCCCCAGCGCCTGCGCGGCGGCAATGTTTTCCCGCCCGTCATCCACAAAGGCGGTCTGCGTGGGGTCAAGATCGTACTTTTTGAGCAGAAGGTTGAAAATCTCCGGGTCGGGTTTGGTCAACTTGACCGCAAAACTCACAATGCCGCCCTCAAACAGCTGCATAAAGCGCCGGCGTTGGGTGAACAGCGCATAGATCTCCTCCGACATATTCGAGAGGTAATAGATATGGTATCCGGATGCCCGGAGCGCTGTAATCAGCTCGACGGTGTCCAGCTTTGTCGTCATCATGCCGCGCCAGTCGTCCAGCACCATCTGCGCCTCGTATCGGTATTCCCCGGCGGCGGCAATCATCCTCTGCTCCGCAAGCGCGCGGGTGATCTTTCCGGCGTCGAGCAGTTTCCACTCCTCGCTGCCGAAGATGGCGCCAAAGAGCAGCTGCTCCAGCTCGGGGTCGTTGAACTTGCGGCTCAGATACTCCTGCGGGTTGTAGTCGACGACAACCCCGCCAATATCGAAAATGATGTTTTTAATCATGCGATAGCCTCCATAGATGGCCCGCCGGCAAATACCGGTGCGCCATAGGATATTCGGTTTTTTGATTATACCACATTTTTTCGCTTTTTAGAAGAAGAGGGCAAAGCTCAGGGGGAAGAGCGGTTCTGCACGAAAGACCGGAGTGCATAAAATATCGGAAGGCCGTGTTGTGCCAAAAGAGATAACAGGAGGGGAGGGGATGCGGTGACAACCCTGAGCGAGCTGTGTGAGCGGGAGGTCATCAACATGAAAACCGGGGCAAACCTCGGGCGTGTGGATGATCTGCAGATTGAGGAGACGGGCGCGCGGGTGGAGGCGCTGGTGATCTATGGACGGCTGCGGTGGTTCGGCCTTCTCGGGCGGGAGGAAAGCCTGATCATCCCGTGGCGGGATATTGTGACCATCGGCGCAGATGTGATCCTTGTACAGAGCGACCTGCCGCCGCGGGAGGGGAAAATAAAAAAACTGCTGATTTTTTAAGAAAAAACTTGTAATATAAAACGAAATATGGTACACTAATTCGGCAATACGCACGCATTGCTTTGATGGCCTGTGCCCAAAATCTCCGTTTTGGGTGGTTATCATGCAGGCAATGCGGAGGTATAACATTATTCTTAGGAGGAAAAAATTATGGCAGTCGTATCTATGAAACAGCTTCTCGAGGCCGGCGTTCACTTTGGTCACCAGACCCGCCGGTGGAACCCCAAGATGAAGAAGTA
>CALXBJ010000084.1 GCA_944386515.1 uncultured Pygmaiobacter sp. | reverse complement strand
TCCGGATCATCCGCTCCTTCTTGGTGGTGACCAGCCGGATAAACGGCGGCTGGATGATCGGCACCAGCGCCATATAGCTGTACGCGGCGACGATGATCGCGCCGATGTACCGGGTGCCGTAGTAGTTCGCGACAAAGATCGAGGTCGGGCCGTCCGCCGCGCCGATGATCCCGATTGAGGCCGCGTCGGTGATCGAAAAGCCCAGCACCGTCGCCATCGTGATGGTGAAGAAGATGCCGAACTGCGCCGCCGCGCCGAAGAGCAGCAGCTTGGGGTTCTGCAGCAGCGGGCCGAAGACGATCATCGCCCAGCTGCCGATGACGAGCAACAGCGAGAACAGCTCGTTGTCGATGCCCGCGCGGAACAGCTCACTGAGCGCACCCGGCTCGGCCGCGATGCCGGTGACGGGGTCGATGCCCTGATCCAGTACGCCGGACAGCGGAAGGTTGACAAGGATCGCGCCAAAGCCCATCGGCAGCAGCAGGGTCGGCTCCATATCCCGCTTGATCGCAAGATAGATCAAGATCCCGCCGATCGCCCACATGACCAGCATCTTTGCGATCTCGATGCCGGTCATCCCGAGCAGCCCGCCAATCAGGCTCTGTGCAAACTGCGAAATGATTTCCATTCCTGATTCTCCGTTTCTCACATATTTTCATTTTTGGCCGATTTCGGCACAGCATTTTTATTTTATCATGCGCAGGCTCGTTTGAAAAGGGGCTGGGCCGCCGATCTCAGATTTTTTACATTTCGCCGTTCCTCTCCCCGCCGCCGTACCGCGCGCCGAGCCAGGCGCCCAGATCCGCATACACCTGTTCGCGGCAGGTCTCGTTGAGCACCTCATGCCGCGCGCCGGGATAGAGGAGCAGCGAGAGGTCCCGCACACCGGCCTTTTTCAGCCAGTCATAGACGGTTTTGACCCCCTTGCCGTAATCCCCGACCGGGTCCATCTCCCCCGAGACCACCAGCACCGGCAGCTGCTTTGGCAGCGCGTCCGCCCAGCTTTGGCTGCTGACCGTCTTGAGCGCCGTCATCAGGTCGTGGAAGGCGCTCACCGTAAAGACAAAGGTGCATTTGCGGTCTGCGGCGTAGGCGCGCACGATCTCCTCGTCCCGGCTGATCCAATCATAGGGGGTCTTTGCATCCGGGATCCTTCTCAAATAGCTGCCGAAAGCCAGCTCGTTGATCAGCGCCGAGCGGTATTTCGGCCCCTTGACCCGGGACAGCAGCTTTGTCAGCGCAAGCCCGACCCCGCCCAGCGGGTTCGGCCCGCCGGTGCCGCAGATCACCAGCCCGTCGATGCTCTCCGGCCAGCGCGCGGCATACCAGCGGGCAAAAAAGCTGCCCATGCTGTGGCCGAACAAAATCACCGGCAGCCCGGGGAACTGCTCGTGCGCGATCCGGTTCATGCTGTGCAGGTCCTCCAGCACCAGCGCGGCGCCGCCGCGGTCGGCAAAGTAGCCCACCGTGCCGCCGTCCGCCGTCGCGCCGTGACCCAGATGGTCGTTGCCGCAGACCGCATACCCCTGCGCGCAGAGATAGCCGGCAAAATCGTCATACCGGCCGATATACTCGCACATCCCGTGGGAGAGCTGTACCACCGCCCGCGGCGCGCGCACCTCGTCGGTGTACAGATACGCCGCGACCTTGGTGTGCCCGTCCGCCGAATCAAAGCTGATATTTCTTTTTTTCACCGACATGGTCCAGTTCCTCCTGCTCAAGAATGACCGCCTTGAACTCCTCAAAGCCGTGTACGACATGGGTGGGGCGGATCTCGGTATTGTTCTCCTTTTGGGCAAAGTTGCACCAGCAGGTGTCCAGCCCCGCCGCCGCGCCGCACTTGACGTCCGCGGTCAGGCTGTCCCCCGCCACCAGCACCCGCTTGCGGCCGGTCACCCCCAGCTTTTCCAGCGCGATGTTGACAAACCGCTTGTCCGGCTTTGCGATGCCCAGCTTCTCCGAGATAAAGATCCCGTCCGCGAACTCCCCCACGCCGGACAGCGCCATCCGCTGCGCCTGTGTGCGCAGCGCGCCGTTGGTGATGATCCCGATGGTGACGTAATCCTCGACATCCTCCAAAAACTCCAGCGCGCCGGGCAGCACCTGCCCCTGCTTTCCCAGCTGCGCCATATAGAACTCGTTGATCTTGCCCGCGCCGCCCTGACGGCCCAGCTTGCCCAGCAGCTTGGAAAAGCGCAGGGTCATCAGCTTCTCCCGCTTGATGCCGCCCTGCTCGTACTCCCGCCAAAGCCCCTCGTTGATCTCGTGGTAAAGCTCGATGGTCTGCGCGTCGGTCGGCAGCTCAAACTGCTCCAGCGTGCTGCGCAGCGCCGCCGTCTCCGCCGCGTCGAAATCCAGCAGCGTGTTGTCCAGATCAATCAGTAAACAGTTGTAATGCGCCATCGCCGTCTTCTCCTTTTTTCTGCGCTTTGCGCCCTGCAGCGCATCAATCTCTATCCTCTTTATTATCTTTGATTTGCTCCCCGCTGTCAATCAAAAGCGGCGCGCTGCCACGCCCCGGCGCCTTTGCCCGGGGCGTGCGCCGCCCGCCGCCGGGCAGAAAAATTGCGCAAAAAACGGGCGCGCATCCGCTGCCCGAAAGCCGCGTTTGCGCGCCCGTCTGTTACATTTTCAGCCCTTTGCAGTCTTAGTCGATCTCGGAGCTGCCCTCGTTCTCCTCGAACCGCTCGGCCTCCTCCTCGCCAAGGCCGGTGCCGGCGGGGATCAGCTTGCCGATGATGACATTCTCCTTGAGGCCCAGCAGCGGGTCGACCTTGCCCTTGATCGCGGCCTCGGTCAGCACCCGGGTGGTCTCCTGGAAGGACGCGGCGGACAGGAAGGAGTCGGTCGCCAGCGACGCCTTGGTGATGCCCAGCAGCACGGTGGTGTAGCGGGCCTCCTTCAGGTCGGTCTCGCCGTCGGCAATCCGGCGGCGGATCGCGGCGTTCTTGGCCTCGATCTCCTGCTTGTCGGCCAGCGCGCCGCCAATCAGGTCGGTGGAGCCGGAGTCGTCGACCCTGGCCTTGCGCATCATCTGGTGGACGATGACCTCGATGTGCTTGTCGTTGATGTCAACGCCCTGCATCCGGTAGGTCATCTGGACCTGCTGGATGATATAGTCCTCGGTGGCGTTGACGCCCTTGATCGCGAGGATGTCCTGCGGATAGGCGTTGCCCTCGGTGATCATGTCGCCCTTCTCAAGGATGTCGCCCTCCGCGACCCGCACACGCTGGCCGAAGGGGATCATATAGCTCTTCTCGACCGGCGCGCCGTTCTCGTCGACACCCGAGACCACGATGTGGCGGTTCTTCTTGGTGTCGTCGACATGGACGATGCCGCCGATCTCGGTCATGATGGCCAGCT
>CALXBJ010000083.1 GCA_944386515.1 uncultured Pygmaiobacter sp. | reverse complement strand
CCGCCGAACCGCCGGCTGCGATGGCAGTATTCCTCGATCGCCGCATCGAGATGCTTGCGGGTGAAATCAGGCCAGAGCACATCCATATAGATGAATTCGGCATACGCGCTCTGCCAGAGCAGGAAGTTGGACAGCCGCTTTTCCCCGCTGGGGCGCAGGATGAAATCGGGATCCTTCTGCCCCGCGGTGTACAGGCAGGCCGAGAGGGAATCCTCGTCGATCTCGTCGGGGTTGATCTCGCCCCGCGCAGCCCGCCGCGCCAGCTCCCGCGCGGCGTGGGTGATCTCCTCCCTGCCGCCGTAGTTGATGGCGACGTTGATGGTCATCCCGGTGTTGTTGCGGGTGCCGTCCTCAATCTCCGCCATCAGCTGCTTGATCTCATCGCTCAGCGGGGTCTTGTCACCGAGGATCACAATCCGGTTATCCTCTTTTTTGTAGTCGAACGCGCGGGTCAGGTACTCCTTGAGCAGCCGCATAATGGCGTCGACCTCCGCCTTGGGGCGCTTCCAGTTCTCGGTGGAAAAGGCATAGAAGGTGACCGCCTCAACCTCGAGCTGCTTGCAGTATTTTACCATATCCTGAAAAACCTGCGCCCCTTTGGTGTGGCCCGCGGTGCGCGGCAGCCCCCGGCGCTGCGCCCAGCGCCCGTTGCCGTCCATGATAAAACCGATGTGCAGACCCTTCGCGCCGGCCTTGATGTCTGCCGTTGCCATCCTTGCGTCCTCCTTTAAAACGCCGAGCCGATGCGGGAGCCAGAGGAGGGCGTTCCCCTCCCCTCTGGCCCGCACGGCCCGGCATTTGATTGGTGGTTTAGATCTCCATGATCTCCTTGATCTTTTCCTCGCAGACCTGATCGATCTTCTTGATGAACTTGTCGGTGATCTTCTGCATCTGCTCTTCCAGCTGCTTCTGATCGTCCTCGGTGATCTCGCTCGCCTTCTTCTTGGCCTTGAACTTATCCATCGCATCGCGGCGCACATTGCGGACCGCGACCTTGGCCTCCTCGGCCATCTTCTGGGCGTCCTTGGTCAGCGCCTTGCGCCGCTCCTCGGTGGGCGCGGGGAAAACCAGCCGCATAATCCGCCCGTCGTTGGTCGGGTTGATGCCGACGTCGCTGGTCAAAATCGCCTTTTCAATCGCCCGCATCATCGAGGGGTCCCACGGCTGGATGGTCAAAATCCGCGCCTCGGCCACCGCGACGGCGGCAACCTGATTGATGGGGGTCGGGCTGCCGTAATAGTCCACCGTCACCTTGTCGAGGATCCCGGGGTTCGCGCGGCCGGCGCGGATCCCCTTCAGCTCCCGGCAGAGATGGTCGACGGTGTTCTCCATCTTGGCCTCATACTTTTGGGTCAGCTCATTCATATCAGTCATCCTCCTTGACCAATGTGCCCACATCCTCGCCGCAGAGGGCGCGGACAATATTTTCAGGATCCGAAATATCAAAGACCAAGAGCGGCAGCTTGTTGTCGCGGCACATGGTCGCCGCGGTGGAATCCATCACCGCCAGCTGGTCATTGAGAACTTGCGAGAAGGTCAGGGTCTTGTAGCGCTTGGCATCCTCAAACCGATGGGGATCCTTGTCATAGACGCCGTCCACCATCGTCGCCTTGAAGACGATCTCGGCGTTGATCTCCGCCGCGCGCAGCGCCGAGGCGGTATCGGTGGAGAAGAAGGGGTTGCCGGTCCCGCAGGCAAGGATCACGACACGGCCCTTTTCCAGATGGCGGGTCGCGCGGTTGCGGATGTAAGGCTCTGCGACCTGCTGCATCGTGAGCGCGGTCTGGACACGGACCTCAAGCCCGAGGTTCTCCAGCGCGTCGGCGACCGCCAGCGCGTTCATCACCGTGGCGAGCATCCCGATCTGGTCGGCCCGGGTGCGCTCCATATCGCCGCTCGAGCGGCCGCGCCAGAAGTTGCCGCCGCCCACCACAATCGCGATCTCAGCGCCGAGCTCGTGGGCCTTTTTGATGCTCTGGCAGATGCGCAGAACAACATTGTAGTCGATCCCCATCTTCTGGTCGCCCGCAAGGGCCTCCCCGGAGAGTTTCAGCAAGATCCTCTTGTATTTCAGTTCCAAGAATAAACCACCGCCCAGTTTGTTTTTGTGTTTTGCAGCCCCGCGTCGCCGTTTTTCCCACAGCGGGCTGCCGTTCATTTTATTTTACAATAGTTGACTTTGCTTGTAAAGCACCAGCCCGCGCGAAAAAGGAACGTGCAAGGCAGCAAAAAGCCGCAAAAATACGCTTTTTCCCGCCGCTTGCAGGGCATTTCCGGTCATAAAAAATTTACATCTTGCCCCGGCGCTGCCGCGCCGATGGAGCGCATTTTGCAAAACGGCAATACCGCTCCCGTGCCGGCGCTCCGCCAAGGGCGGTTTTCAAACCGCAAAAAAGGCGCTCTCCGCACACCGCCGCGGGCGGCAAGAAAGAGCGCCTTTGCAAAAGGGTTATTTTAAGGTGACGACGGTGACCCCCGCCTCCCCTTCGCCGTAGTTGCCCAGACGATAGCTTTTGACCGAGCGGTTGGACGAGAGCATCTTGTGCAGCGCCTTGCGCAGGATGCCCGCCCCCTTGCCGTGAATCAGATAGACCTGCGTCAGCCCGCTGATGACCGCCGCGTCGATAAACCGCTCGGCCTCCATGATCGCCTCCTCGGCGGTAAGCCCGATCAGGTTGATCTCCATCGCCGGGCTGCGGGTCACGCTGGCTGTGCCGCCGGTGCGGTATTTGGGATTGGTCTTCGGCTTCTCCTTGGGCTGGTCCGCCGCGGTCAGCGAGGAGAGGGGCACCTTGGTCTTGATCGCGCCGCAGAGCACCTCCACCATCCCGTTTTTGTCCGGCAGGCTCTTGACGGTGGCGCTGCGCCCAATGTCCGCCATCATGACCACCTGCCCCACCTTGACCGAGGTCAGCGGGCGGTAGCTTCTCGGCTCCGAGACATCCCCGATCCCCTCGGTGATGCCCAGCGCGTCCTTGCGCGCGATCTGACGGGCGCGCTGCAGCTTCTGCTCGGCCGAGAGGCGCTCCTTCTTCTGCAGCGCCTTCATCTCGTCCATCAGCGCGTAGGCGGTCTCCTGCACCTTCTGTTCCAGTTCCTTGGCCTTGCGGCGGGCGGCGGTCAACTCCTCCTCGCCCTGCCGGATCAGCTTTTCCCGCTCCTCCTTCGCCGCCTCCAGCTGGGTGGCGGCGACCTTTTTGAGCCGCTCGATCTCCTCTTTATCCTCCTTGATCTCGAGCTTGAGATCCTCCAGCTGGCCGAGCACCGTCTCAAACCGCTGATCCTCCGCCGAGAGGTGCTGCTTTGCCCGGTCGATGACCGCGGCCGGCAGCCCCAGCTTTTCGCCGATCAGGAAGGCGTTGGAGCGGCCCGGGACACCGACGCTGAGCCGGTAGGTGGGCCGCAGCGTCTCGAGGTCGAACTCACAGCCGGCGTTCTGTACCCCCTCGGTCTCGAGCGCGAAGACCTTCAGCTCACCGTAGTGGGTGGTCGCCATGATCCGGCAGCCGGTCGCCCGCAGCGTCTCGATGACCGAGACCGCGAGGGAGGCGCCCTCCGCCGGGTCGGTGCCGGCGCCCAGCTCGTCCAGCAGGACCAGCGTGTCCGGCCCGGCCTCCCGCAGGATCTCGATGATGTTGGTGATATGCCCCGAGAAGGTGGACAGGCTCTGCTCAATGCTCTGCTCGTCCCCGATGTCGACGAGGATCTCCCGGAACAGGCAGACCTCGCTGCGCTCGGAGGCCGGGATCAAAAAGCCGCAGGCCGCCATCGCCAGCAGCAGGCCGGCCGTCTTCAGGCTTACCGTCTTGCCGCCGGTGTTGGGGCCGGTGATAATCATCGTGTCATAGGTCTTGCCGATGGTGATGTCGATCGGCACCGCCTTTTTCCGGTCGAGCAGCGGGTGGCGGGCATGGAGCAGCGAAAAGCCGGCTCACTCCACCACCTGCGGCATCGCCGCCGCCTGATCGGCGGCCAGCTTCGCCTTGGCGAGCAGCTGGTCAATCTGCAGCATCGCCTCATAGCTCACCCCGAACAGCGGCTGCATCGCTGCGACCGCACCCGAAAAGACGGTCAAAATCCGCTCGATTTCCTCCTGCTCCTGGCTTTTTAGCTGGAGGATGCGGGCGTTGAGCTCCACCACGGCGCCCGGCTCGACAAAGAGGGTCGCACCGGAGGCGGAGACGTCATGGATGACGCCGGGGATCTCGCCGCGGTATTCCGCCTTGACCGGCACGACAAACCGCCCGCTGCGCAGGCTGACCACTGCATCCTGCAGATATTTCTGGGTTGAGGGGGATTTGATCATCCCCTCCAGCTTCTCCCGGATGCTGTTCTCCGCGCTCTTGATCTTGCGGCGGATCTCGTACAGCGCGTCGCTTGCGGTATCCGCCATCTCGGTCTCGGACAGGATGCTGTCAAAGATGCTGCGGGAGAGGCCGGCGTTCTCGGTGATGCCGTAAAAGAGGTCGTCCAGCACCGGGCTGCTCTCAATCCCCTTGTCCTCCTGCGTGCGGTACCAGCTGTTGAGCGCCTCGAAGTTGCGCAGCGTGCGCCCCACCGCGAGCAGTTCCCCCATCGAGAGCAAACCGCCCTTTTCCGCGCGGCGCACAATCTCCAGAATGCCCTCAACCCGCGCCAGCCGCGGCGCGCCCAGCCGGACAAACCGGGTGGTGATCGCGTCGGTCATCCGCAGCGCATGGCGCATTTCTTCAAGGTCGGTGCAGGCGGTCACCTGCCGCATCCGCGCCGCAGCCTCGGGGCAGACGCAGCCCCGCTGCGCCTGCTCGAGGATCTTGTAAAATTCAAGATTTTTTAAGTACTTCTCTCTCATTCCCTGCTCCTTTTTTCACCGCGCCGACAGGCCGGAAAACGCCTTTTGCCCGCCGCGCGCTTTTGGGAATTTTAGCGATAAAATCCTCTGCTGCCGTTTTGGGCCGCCCGGTCAGGGCAGCACCGTCTGCAGAAAATCAAGGCTTTTGAACCGGTGGTCCAGCTGCCGCACCACATAGGCCGTCGCCAGCGCCGAGAGCCGGCGCAGCGCCTCCTGCGAAAGGGTAAAGCCGAACACCTTGTCATCCGGGCTGTAAAGGATGTGCCGCATCGCGGCGAGCTGCGCGCCGGAGAGGTTGGGCTGCCGGGAGGCGCGCGCCGCGCAGTCGGCGCAGAGCAGCCCGCCCTGCGCGAGGTCAAAGTAAAAGGCGTCCCCCTCATAGCTGCCGCAGCTCTCGCAG
>CALXBJ010000082.1 GCA_944386515.1 uncultured Pygmaiobacter sp. | reverse complement strand
CCATGACGCGGTGACGGTGATGACCCTCACCCACCCCGAGCTGTTCCAGGGCGAGGACGCCTATGTCGAGGTCGACCTGAACGGGAAATACACCCTCGGGTGCACCGCGGCGGATTTCCGGGACCGGGGCCGCATCGCGGAGAAGAACGCCCATGTGATGATGAAGATCGACCGTGACGCCTTTATCCGGCTGCTGCTCAAGGCGGCCGCCAGCTATTCCTGAGGAGGGAGCCTATCATGAACAAACGACCGATTGTCATCGACTGCGACCCCGGCGTGGATGATACCCTCGCCATCTTTCTGGCCGCGAGCCGTCCCGAGCTGGACATCCGCGCCATCAACCCGGTCGCCGGCAACGTGGGATATGAGAGCACCTCGCAGAACGCGCTGCGGCTGGCGGAGCTGATCGGCCTCGACTGCCGGGTCGGCCGGGGCGCCGAGGAGCCGCTGATCGCCCCCTGCCGCACCGCCGGCGCGGTGCACGGTCAGGGCGGGCTTGGCGGCTATCAGCTGCCCGAAGCCAAGCGGGATTTCGACCCCGATTACGCCTGGGACATCCTGCTGCAGGAGGCAGAGCGGGCGGCGGGCGAATTGGAGGTCGTCGCGCTGGGGCCGATGACCAACCTCGCCATCGCGCTGACCCGTTACCCCCAGCTGAAGCAGCTGATTAAAAAGATCACCGTCATGGCCGGCACCGCCGGGCAGGGCAACACCAACGTCTATGCCGAGTTCAACGTCTGGGTCGACCCCCACGCCTGTGAGATCGTCTTTCAGTCCGGCATCCCCATCGCGATGTGCGGGCTGGACGGCAACGACACCTGCGCGCTGAGCGGTGAGGAGCTGTACGCGATCATGGACCGCCCCACCCGGATCACCCCGGTGACCAGCCACGTCGCGCATTTTATCCATGACCGGAACACGCTGCAGTGGCATCTGACCGCCTCCACCATCCACGATCTGGTCACGATGTGCTGCTTCGCCGACCCCTCCATCGCGGTCTACGAGCCCTGCTACACCACCTGTGAGACCGCCAGCAGCATCTCGGCGGGCCAGACGGTCGTCGACCTGTACCACGTCTCGGGCAAGGCGCCGAATGTCGATGTGCTGCGCTGGGCGGACAAGGAGCGCTATAAGGCGATGCTGAACCAGATGATGGACTGGTATACCACCCACTGACCCGCAAGCGGCGCCCTCTCCCTTCGTCAGGGAGGTGTGCGGCAAAAAGCGGCCTGTCCCCCGCGGGGGACAGGCCGCTTTTTCGTCTTTTTTTCGGGCGCCGGCGGGTCAGAGGGAAATCGGCGGTCCCTCCCGCACCGGCTCGCCCGCCTCATACCGCAGCAGCACACCGCCGCCGCGCAGAACAGCCTGTGCCGGGCTGCGCGCGTCCAGCACCACAAAGTCCGCCACCCGCCCCTCGCGCAGCGGATAATCCTCCAGCAGGCAGTTCGCGGCGGGGTTTTCGGTAATCATCCGGAACACCTCGGCCAGCCGCCGCTCCCCCGCCAGCTTGTGCACCTGCGCGGCGAGCAGCCGCATCCTGCCGCGAAACCGTCGGCGCAGCCCGTTGAGGGAGTCCAGCGACGCCCATCCCAGACGCCCGCCGACCATCAGATTGGTCTTCATGCAGCCGGTGCCGGCGCGCAGCGCCATCTCAATCACCGCCTCGCTGCGGCGGGTCATATCCTCCTCAAGCCGCTGCACCGGCACCCCTTCAAGGTATCCCACCGACCGCCGGATTGCGGCGAGCAGCCCCGCGGGTTCCTCGTCACAGGCGACCATCGCCTTGTCCAGATGCAGGTGGCTGTCCACAAAACGGGGCGAGATCACCCTCCCGTCGAGGTCGATGCCCGCCCCTTCCCCGCGGTGGGGGGAGATCCGCGCGATCCTCCCCTGTGCGACCTCGAGGTCGCGCCTCCCCGTGTAACCGATTACACACGCATTTTGGAACACGGTCCGCTCCATTTGAAACCACACCTTTCAAAAGAGTTTTTCGCCGGACCGTTTCCGTTTTCACCCGGCATGATTCTGTTGTCTCTCCGCGGCATCGCCGCCGCGGTCAGTGATACCGCTTGACGTTGGCGCCCTGCTGCTCGCCCGCCGGCGGCAGCACCCGGCCGTTCCGCCGCGGGGCAGGCTCCGCGCGCAGCGGGCGCGCTTCCTGATTCGGCTGCAGCAGCTGCACCGATGCCGCCGCCGCGCTGCGCCGCTTCCATCTGCGGACCGCCCTGCGCAGGTCATACCGCAGCCGGATATAGAGCAGCAGCAGCACAAAGCCCCCGAGCGCAAGCCCCGCCAGCAGCGCAAGCGCCTTCAGCACCGTCTGGACCCCGCTCGAAAGGCCGCCCTCCGCCGACTCCGACACCGATGCCTGCGCCAGCGGCAGCACATACCGCAGCTGGGTGCTGCCGACCACCGAATACTGCAGGCCGGTCTCCTCGGGCAGCGAGACGATGACCGCAATCGTCATCCCGTATTGGTCCCCCTGCTCCACATGGTACCGCTTGACGAGGTCATCGGCGCTCACCCCGCCCGCCAGCAGCAGGGTGAGGGGCGGGTCGTCCGCCAGCATCGCGTCGTTTGCCTCAATCCCGTCGGTCAGCTGCCGGGCGGTCAGCGAGACCTCGTCAAAAGCCGAAAAGCCGTAGTCCAGCAGTGCAATCGTGTCCTGATACATCGCCTTGCTGCTCGGCTCCGCAAGGACGACACAGACCAGCGTGCGCCCCTCCTTCTCGGCGACCGAGACCAGCGTATGCCCCGCCTCGATCGTGTAGCCGCTCTTCGCGCCGATCACCTCGGGATAATAGTAAGCGGTGAAATCAAACACCAGTTTGTTGCCCGCGCCGATGTTGCGCGCCTCGCTCTGCTTGTTGGTCGGGGGGATCACATACTCCACCGTGGAGAAGATCTGCAGGAAGGTCTCGTTTTGGATCGCCTCGCGGGTAATCAGCGCCATATCCCGCGCGGTGGTCAGATGCGCGTCGTCGTCAAGGCCGTTCGCATTGACAAAATGGGTGTTCACCGCCCCAATCTCGGCGGCGCGCCGGTTCATCATCTCGACAAACTGCTCAATGGTGCCGCCGACCGTCTCGGCCACCCCGTTCGCGGCTTCGTTTGCCGAGGGCAGCATCGTCCCCATCAGCGCCTGCTCCATCGTCAGCACCTCGCCGGGGGTCAGCGCCAGATGGCTGGTGTCCCGCGGCACGCTGAACACCGAGCTGTCGGTCATGGTGACCGTGTCGGTCAGCGCGGCGTTTTCCACCGCGAGCAGGGTGGTCATGATCTTGGTAATCGACGCGGGGGGCAGCTGGGTATCCATCTCCTTTTCCAGCAAAATCTGGCCCGTCTCCCCGTCCATCAGGCAGGCCGCCCCCGCCGAGAGGGCGGGGGGCTGCACCGCCTGCGCCGCACCCGCCTCCTGCGGGAGCAACGTGCCGAAAAACAACAGCAAAGCCGCGCTGCAGGCGGCAATTTTTCTCTTCAAAATCCCATTCACACCTTTTGCTCTTCTTGCCCCCGAGCGGATTCCGCGGAGGCCCCCTTTAGTATGTCATAAAAGGCTTTTCTCCATACGCTGCCGGCGTATCGGCCGCCTTGTTCTGTCCTCACCTGCTTATTTTAACACACCCTCCGCCCGTGTGAAAAGTGTCTGTTTTTGTGGAAAATGTGAAATCTTCCGTTTTTGCTGCATACCCTGCAGGATTTGCGAATTTTTCTTCCCTGCACTATAATGGAGGGTAGGCACTGCCGGATGCGCGGGCCAAGGAGGAATTTTTATGATAAAATCCGTGATCTTTGATATGGACGGGCTGCTGCTGGATACCGAGCGGCTCTCCCTCAGCTGCTGGAATCTGGCGCTGCAGGAGGCCGGGCTGCCCTTTGTCGAGCAGCTGGTCCTCGACAGCCGCGGCACCAGCGCAAAGGATATGCAGGCGCGCTTTTGCGCCTATTACGGGAACGCATTGGCCGATTTTGAGGCGGTCTACCGCCGCAAGTACGAGATTGCGGACGAGGTGCTCTCCCTCGAGGGGCCGCATCTGAAGGTCGGGGTGCTCAGCCTGCTGGCCTGGCTGCGGGATGCGGGCTATACCCTCTCGCTGGCCACCTCGACAAGCCGCGCCCGCGCCGCCCGCCTGCTGCAGCGCACCGGCATCTACGGCTATTTTGACCAATATCTCTACGGCGATATGGTGACCCGGTATAAGCCCGCACCGGATATCTTTCTGATGGCGGCCCAGCTGCTGGACCGCCCGCCGCAGGAGTGTCTGGTGGTGGAGGATTCCCCCAACGGCATCCGTGCTGCCCACGCCGCCGGCGCAAAGGCGGCGATGGTCTGGGACCTGACCCGTCCGGATGAGGAGCTGCGCGGGATGCTGTTTGCCGAATGCGCCACCCTGCTGGACCTGATCCCGCTGCTCAAGGCCGACCGCGCCGCCGGCTGAGGTCCTGTTCCCGCCGCCCTGCCGGGCAAAGGCGGGCGGCCTCTTTTTTTAGAGGGCCATATCCCACAACCCAAAAGAAGGGGGGCAGGCAGCTGTGCTGCCTGCCCCCTTTTTCCGCCGCACCGGTTCTCTGCGCGGCCTTTTTTTGCGTCAAACCCCCGCGAGGATCTCCACCGCCCGGATCGCGGTGCGGATCGCGCCGGTGGTGTCGTGGCACTCCTGCTGGTCCAGGCCGGCCTTTTCCCGCTCCTGATTCCAGACACAGAGCATCACCGCGCCGGCGTGTACCCTCAGCACCTGACTGACCGTGTAGAGCGCCGCGGTCTCCATCTCGCTGCCCAGCGCGCCGCCCCGGATCCACGCCTGCCACTTGTTTTCCAGCTCATAGCTGACCGGCATCCGCTCAGGGCTGTGCTGGCCATAGAAGCTGTCCTTGCACTGGACGATGCCGGTGTGGTTGGTCATCCCCAGCTCGGCGGCGGCCTGCCGCAGCGCGATGGTGATGTCGATGTTCGCGATGGCGGGGAACTCGATGGGCAGGTACTCCTTGCTGGTGCCCTCCTGCCGGATTGCGCCCTGCACGACGACCAGATCCCCCGCCTGCACCTGCATCTGCATCCCGCCGCAGGTACCCACGCGGATCAGGTTCTCGACCCCCAGCATATGCAGCTCCTCAACGCCGATCGCGGTGGACGGGCCGCCCATGCCGGTGCTCATAATCAGCACCTTGACCCCCTTGGTCTCCGCGAGCCAGCTGGTATATTCCCGGTTTTGGCCGATCTTTTTCGCGTTCTCCATCAGGGCCGCAATCTTCTCCACCCGGCCCGGGTCACCGGGCAGGATCGCGTAGTTCGCCCCCTCGAGATCCGCTTTGCAAAGGCCGATATGATACATCTTTTCCTGCTGATGCATGATGTTCCCCACTTTCTTTTTCCGGACGGATGCCGGCTTACTTTTGTGCCTCCATTATACCACAATTCCCCGCGGCAAAAAAGCGGTTTTCGCCGCTGTTCACAGCCGCCAGATCTCCCGGTTGTACTCCCGGATGGTCCTGTCGGAGGAGAAATAGCCCGCCTGCGCGATGTTGACCAGCATCTTCTCTGCCCAGCGGGCGCGGTCCTCGTAATCGGTGAGCATCTGTTCCTTGACCCGGATATAATCCTCAAGATCCAGCAGCGCCATAAACCAGTCCTTGTGGGTCAGGTCCTGATACAGCCGCCCCAGCTGTTCGGCATCCCCCTGCTCCAGCATCGGCTTTGAGAGTAAAAAGTCGACCAGCGGCTCGAGCGCCGCGGTCTTGTACCGCGCCCGCGGGTCATAGCTGCCCGCTGCATAAAGCGCCATCACCTCTTCGCTGCGGCGGCCGAACAGATAGATGTTCTCCTGCCCCACCAGCTGGGCGATCTCGACATTCGCCCCGTCCAGCGTGCCGAGGGTCAGCGCGCCGTTGAGCATCAGCTTCATGTTGCCGGTGCCCGACGCCTCCTTGGAGGCGAGGCTGATCTGCTCGGAGATGTCCGCCGCCGGGACCAGCTTCTCCGCCCGGGTGACATTGTAGTTCTCGACAAACACGATCTTGATCCAGCGGGAGGCCACAGGGTCCCGTGCTATGACCTGCGCCATGCAGAGCAGCGCGTGGATGATATCCTTTGCGAGCCGGTAGGCGGGGGCGGCCTTCGCGCCGAACAGGAAGGTGACCGGCCGCGCCGGCAGATGCCCGGCCTTGATCTGCCGATACTTCCAGATGATATACAAAAGGTTCATCTGCTGGCGCTTGTACTCATGCAGACGCTTGATCTGGATGTCAAAAATGCTCTCTGGGTCAACCGATACCCCGTCGCTCTGCGCGAGCGAGGCCGCCAGCGCCCGCTTGTTCTCCGCCTTTATCCCGAGCAGGCATCGCAGGGTGTCCGGGTCCTCCCGCCAGTTTGCAAGGCGGCACAGCTCGTCCGGGTCGGCCCTCCACCCCTCCCCGATGCGCCGGTCAATCAGGTCGGCCAGCGCCGGGTTGCAGCCGAGCAGCCAGCGGCGGAAGGTGATGCCGTTGGTCTTGTTGGTGAACTTCTCCGGATAGCTCCGGTAGAAGGGGGCAAGCTCCGACTCCTCGAGGATCTTGGTGTGCAGCGCCGCCACCCCGTTGACCGAAAAGCCGTAGTGGATATCCATCCGCGCCATCTGCACCTGCCCCTGCCCGTCGATGATCGCAAGCTCCGGCTGGGGATATTTTTCTTTGGCCAGCGCGTCCAGCCGGCGGATCACCGGCACCAGCTGGGGCACCGCCTCCTCGAGGTCCGCCAGCGGCCATTTCTCAAGCGCCTCGGCCAGTATGGTGTGGTTGGTATAGGCGCAGCAGCGGCTCACCGTGTCGGCCGCCTGTGCAAAGGGCATCCCGCCCTCGGTCAGCAGCCGCACCAGCTCGGGGATAATCATCGAGGGGTGGGTGTCGTTGATCTGGATCACGACCTTGTCGCCCAGCTGCTCGGGGCGGGCGCCCCGCTGGGCAAGCTCCTCCAGAATCAGCTGTGCCGCGCAGCTGACCATAAAGTACTGCTGGTAGACCCGCAGCAGCCGGCCCGCCCGGTCGGAGTCGTCGGGGTAGAGGAAGAGGGTCAGGTTGTGCTCGATATCGGTCTTATCAAAGGAGATGCCCTCCCGGATCAGCGACGGGTCCACCCCCTCGAGGTCAAACAGCCGCAGCCGGCTGCGGCTTGCGCCCCCGTAGCCGGGCAGGTCGATCTCATACAGGCGGCCGGTGACCTGCC
>CALXBJ010000081.1 GCA_944386515.1 uncultured Pygmaiobacter sp. | reverse complement strand
CCTGCGGGACCTTCTCCCGCAGCGCGGCGAGCTCCCCGCTCGAGAAGTCGAACATCGGGCTGGCGAGGGCGGCGGCGAGGGGGATGTCCTGCGCGGGGTTGTCCAGCACCCGCAGCGCCGCGAGCAGCGGCTGGACCTCCGGCAGGGCGAGCACCCCCTCCCCGAGATCGGTGTAGACCGGCGCGCCGCGGGCGGTGAGGGCGTCGGCAAAGAGCTGGGCCGCCGCGCGGGGGGAGCGCAGCAGGATGCAGAAGTCCCCGTAGCTGCACCGCCGCATCCCTCCCCTGCCGTCCCGCACGGGGTCGCCCCGCTCCACCATCCGGCAGATCTCCTCGGCGACGGCGTCCGCCTCCCCGAAGAGGGGGGAGTCCGAGACGTCCACCACCAGCAGCTCGGGCGGGGGCAGGCCGGCCTCCTGCGCCGCGCTGCCCGGCACCAGCAGCTCCCCGCCGGCGTAGTCCAGCTCCCCCACCGCGCGGGACATCAGCCGGGAGAACAGATAGTTGATCCCCCGGATGACCCCCGTCGAGGAGCGGAAGTTGTGCTCGAGGATCAGCGAGGCGGGGTACCGGTGCCCGTCATAGGGGGCGAAGCGGTCCTTCTTCTCGATGAAGATCTCGGGCATCGCCTTGCGGAACCGGTAGATGCTCTGCTTGACGTCCCCGACCAGAAAGAGGTTGGAGCCGTCCTCCCGCGCGAGCAGCCGGTAGAGCTGGTCCTGAATCGCGTTGGTGTCCTGGTACCCGTCCACCATCACCGCGGCAAACCGGCCCCGCAGCTCCTCCGCGAGGGGGGTCGGCGCGCCGTCCTCCCCCGCCAGCAGCCGCAGCGCGAGATGCTCAAAGTCGGAGAATTCCAGCACCTTCTCGGCGCATTTTGCCGCAAAGAACCGCTCGTCAAACAGCGCCACCGCCCGGCAGAGCGCTGCGACGAGGGGCCGCGCCGCCGCGACGTCCTGCCAGAACTCCGCCTCGGTGCAGAGCAGCCGGTTCTCGAGCAGGTCCTCCCGCGCCTCCTTCAGCTCGGCGCGCAGCGACTGGACCAGCTGCTTTTCCCGGCTGTCCACCCCCCGCAGCGGGGCCAGCCGCGCCGGCTGCCAGGCCGCGAGCAGCGCCCGCGCGCCGTCCCAGTCGCCGGCGGCGAGCAGCGCGTCCGCCCGCGCAAACCGCTCGGCGTCCTCGGCGAGGGCGGGCTGCCAGCGCTCGAGCGCCGGGTCCCGGTCGATCAGCGCCAGCGCCGCGCCGGCCGCCCCCTGCGCCCCCTGCGCCGCCGTGCGCGCGCCGGCGATCAGCTGGGCCCCCCAGGGGTGGCCCGCCAGCGGGCCGCTTTGCCGGTACAGCGCGCCGATCTCGGCCAGCGCCCGCTCAAAAAAGGGCAGCGCCCGCAGATGGTCGTAGACCGCCAGCACCGCGCTGCCGGCCTCCCGGTCGGTGCGGGAGCGGCCGAAGATCGAGGCGAACGCCGCGAAATCCGGGTCGCGGTAGCACTCCTCCAGCACCTCGGCGAGGGCGGCCTGCCGCAGCTCATAGAGCTGCGCCTCGTCCGCGACCGCAAAGTCGGGCGGGATGTCCAGCGCGCTGAAATGCTCCCGCAGCAGCTGCATACAGAACGCGCTGACCGTCGAGATCGAGGCCCGCTGCAGCCGCAGCTGCTGGGCCCGCAGATAGCTGTCGGCGGGGCGGCGGGCGACCGCCTGCTCCAGCGCGAGGGCCAGCCGGCTGCGCAGCTCGGCCGCCGCCGCGTTGGAGAAGGTGAGGATCAGCAGCCGGTCGGCGTCGACCGGCGCGTCCCCCGCGATCAGCCGCAGCGCCCGCTGCACCAGCACCGTCGTCTTGCCGCTGCCCGCCGAAGCCGAGACCAGCAGCGCGCCGCCGTCGTCCTCAATCGCGCTGCGCTGGCTCGCTGTCCAATTTGCCATCTGCCCCTCTCTCCTCTCCGCTCTCCGCTGTCACCTGCGCCGCCGGGGCCGCTCTGCCCCCGCGCACCCGGCCGGCATCTCTCTCTGCCGCCGTCTTTGTGCCCGCCGGGGCGGCGTCCCTCTCTTTTGCCCATGCCGCCGGGGCCGGCGTTTTTTGGCTCCTGGCCCCCGCCGCTCCGCCCTCCTCCGGCGCGCCCTGCGCCTCCTTTTGCTCAAAGGCGTCCTGCGGCGCTGCGAGCTGGCGCTCCCGCCGGCCGGCGCGGTGGCGGCAGACGGTGCGGTAGTCGCACCAGTCGCAGGGGCGCTCATTGCGGCGCACCAGCGGGGAGGCGTCGATCAGCCCGTCGTAGAGCTCCTCCGCCATCTGGCCCACCAGCGTCTCGATCCGCTGCTCGATCCTGCCCATCTTTTCCAGATCGGCCAGCTTTTTGCTGCGGCGCAGCTTGCCGTTTGCGGTGCGGCTCACCGGGATGAAGGCGCCCGTCCCCTCCCGGTCCATCGCCCGCAGCACCATCTCGTCCTCCAGCACGAGGCCGTCCACCGCGTAGGCCTGCCGGTACTCCGCGGCCTGCTGCCGCTCGAGCAGCGGGGGCGGCGGGTCGGCCGAGAGGTAGAGCACCCCCGCCGGGATCGACCCGGCAAAGGGGCCGCCCCCCTTTCCGCAGAGGCTGAACAGGTAGAGCAGCATCTGCAGGTTGAGCCCGCACCAGACCTCCTCGAGGGAGAACTCCTTGGCGCCGGTCTTGTAGTCCACCACCCGCAGGTAGCGCTTGCCCTCCCGCTCCATCACGTCGACCCGGTCGACCTTGCCGACCACCTGCACCTGCCGGCCGCCGGGCGCGGTCAGCCGCAGCGGGCGCACCGCCTCGCCCGGGCCGATGGGCAGCTCGAACGCGGCGGGGTGAAAGCTGCTCTGCCGCTGCTCCTGCTGCAGAAAGCAGAGCAGCCGGCCGGCGTTCTCCCGGATGCGGCCGACAAGGTACTGAAACCGGGTCCCCGCCGAGAGGGCGGGGGGGATCTTCTCGTTGAGATACTCGCCGCACAGCTCGTTTGCGAGGGCGCACAGCTCCTCCTCGCTCATCTCGAGGAACCGCGGCCCGGTGCGCCGCAGCGCGTTTTCCAGCACATAGTGGACAAAGCTGCCGCTCTCGATGGGGGACAGCTCCGCCCGCCGGCGGGGGCGCAGGCGCAGCACATACTCGAGAAAATAGGCGTAGCTGCAGCTGTAATACCGCTCGATCCGGGTCGGGGAGAGGGTCAGCCGGCCCCCCAGCAGCCGGCGCAGCGCGGCGGTGTCCTCCACCTGAAAGCGGCTGCCCCCCTCGGCCCGGCGCAGCACCGCGAGGCCCGCTGCCTGGCTGCCCTCCTCCTCGAGGGCGGCGGCGAGGGCGGCGGCGGCGCCGTCGTCGGTGCGCCAGCGCGCGGCCGCCCCCGCGAGCGCCGCCGCCGGCGCGGACCAGAGCATCGCGTCGGTCAGCGGCATCGCGGGGGGATCCATCAGCCGCATCAGCGCGGCGAGGGGGGCGCTGGGCAGCAGCGGCGCGCCGTTTGCCGCCCGCGGGCAGAGCAGGTGCAGCCCCTCGCAGGGGGCGGTCAGCGCCCGGTAGAGGTACATCTGTTCCAGCAGCACCCGGTTGTCGAAGCCGCCGGGCATCTCGACCCCCGCCTCGACCAGCAGCTGGCGGTCGGCGTGGGTCAAAAGGCCGCTCGCGCCCACCCCGGCGGGGAAGATCCCCTCGGCCAAATCGGCGACAAAGACATGGCGCGGGCTGCCCAGCCACATCCGGTCGGCGGTGGTGACCAGCACGCTGTCCACCGTGCGGGGCACCCGCCCCAGCTCGGTGCCCCGCACCAGCAGCACCAGCAGCTCGTCGTACTCGGCGGGGGTGATCGCGTCCTCCCCCAGCAGCCGGGCCATCTCGTCGAGGGCGTCCATCGCGGCGTCCCAGCTGCGCAGCGCGTCCTCGGCGGCGGTCTCCCCCTCCTCGGCGGCGAGCCGCCGGGCCAGCTGCTCCATCTGCCCGGCCGCGTCAAAGGCGTCCATCAGGTAGTACAGCTCGCGGGAGAGGGAGAGCCCGGTGGGCCGGCGGGTGCGCTCCAAAAACCGCTCCACCGGCCCGAGCAGCGCCGCCCGCACCCCTTCGGCGAGGGCGAGCTGGGCGGCCTCCTCCTCCCCCAGCGCGGCCCCGAGGCCCGCCGGGTTGAGGGTGAAGGGCGCGCGCAGGTCGGCGGCGGCGGGACGCCAGGTGAAGAGGTAGTTCTCAAACGCGGCGGCCTGCTCCGCCGCAAAGCCGCACAGCCCGCTCTTGAGCAGCGCCAGCAGCCCCCGCCCGGTCAGCCCGCCGCGGGCAAGCCCCAGCGCCGCCCGCAGGAAGGCCGCCGGCGCGGTGTACTCCGCGGTGGCGGACCGGTCGAGGAAATAGGGCGCCTGCTGGCGGGCCAGCGCGTCGGCCAGCAGCTCGCCCAGCGGCTCAAGGCTGCGGCAGACCACCGCCATCTCGCTGTACCGCACCCCGGTGCGGGCGAGCTGGCGCACCGCCGCGGCGATCCGCAGCGCCTGCTCCTCCCGGTCGGCGACAAGGTCGACGGTGACCCCGTCCCGCCGGACCTCCCCGTCCGGGTCGAGCCGGCCGGTGAAGTAGTCGTCCACCGCCGCAAGGCCGCCCTGAGCGGCCCGCAGGTCCCGCCCCAGCAGCTGCGGCGCGGCGACCGGCACCCCCTCGGCCTTGGCCAGCCGGATCAGCCGGGCGGCGGTGTGCTTGACGGGGCTGAACAGCCCGCAGCCGCCCTGATGGTCCGAAAGGCCGTCGCAGCACAGCGCCGCCGTCACCCCCGCCGAGGCGGGCAGCAGCGCGCGCAGCAGCGCGTATTCCGGCGCGGTGAAGCCGTCGAAATCATCCAGATAAAACCGGCAGCCGGCAAACAGCCCCTGCCCCAGCCGGCCGGCGGCGCGGGTGATCCGGTCGCCGGGGTCGAGCGCCTTGCCCGCGGCGGCGGCCTCGGCGGCGGCGTAGATCAGCGCCAGCTCGGCCAGCTTTTCGCTGCCGGCGGCCCGCGCGACGTCGGCCAGCCGGCCGGGGTCGGCGCCGGCGGTCTTCAGCTCCTCAATCGCGGCGGCGCACTGGGCGACAAAGGCCGCCGAGCGGCGGTGGCGGCGGTAGAACCGCACCTCGTCCCCGAGCTGGGCGATCGCCCGGCGCACAAAGACGCAGCGGCCCGCCTCGGTGAGCACCGGCAGCGTCCGGCCGCCGTACTCCCGCTCGATCCGCTCGGCCAGCGTGCGGAAGGAGACCGCCTCGGCAAACGCCGACAGCCGGTCCCCCAGCGCGTCGTAGAGCAGCAGCTCGGCGCTCTGGCTGAACTGCTCGCGCACAAGGTAAAAGCAGCGCTCCCCCGCCGCGGCCCGCCGGCGGATCTCCGCGAGCAGCGCGGTGGTCTTGCCGGTGCCGCTGGTGCCCAAAATCAGCTGCAGCATCCTGTTTTCCCCCTCTCTGTTTTCTTCCCTTCTCTTCTTTCCCTGTCTGGGCGCCGGCTATCCGCGGCGCGTCCGTTTTGTCCGCCTTCTATTGTACCGGCCGGCGGGCGAAAGGTCAAACCCCGTGGGCCGGAAAGGGCGTATCGGGCAAAGGCGCAGCGCAGACGCCCGCGCTGGACGGGGCTGCGGGACCGGGGCAAAAGGGCGCGGGGCACGCAAAAGGGCGCGGGGGGGCGGGAAAAAGGGCGCGGCGGGTTGAGGAG
>CALXBJ010000080.1 GCA_944386515.1 uncultured Pygmaiobacter sp. | reverse complement strand
GGGCCGACGACATGGTCCACCGCGCGCCCAATCAGCACCGGCACGGCCAGTGCGAGGACGACGTTGCCCACCGCAAAGGCGGTTGCCCCCGCGAGGTACATCCTGTGGGGGGCAAGCAGCCGCAGCACCCGGCCGAGGGTACCCCTTTCCACGATAACCTTTTTTTTGCTCATCGCTCTGCCTCCTCTCCGGTCAGCTGGGACAGACAGATCTCCCGATAGGTCTCGCAGGACGCGAGCAGCTGCTCGTGGGTGCCCTCGCCGACCAGTGTCCCGTCATCCAGCACCAGAATCCGGTCGGCCGCGCGGACGGTGTTGATCCGCTGGGAAACCAAAAAGACGGTCGTCTCGCGGCAGGCGGCGCGCAGCGCGCGGCGCAGCGCCGCGTCGGTGGCGAAATCCAGCGCGCTCGCGCTGTCGTCAAGGATCAGGATCTCCGGCCGGCGCACCAGCGCCCGGGCAATGGTCAGCCGCTGGCGCTGCCCGCCGGAAAAATTCTGCCCGCCCTGCAGCACCGGCGCGTTCAGCTGGTCGGGCAACCCGCGGACAAAGTCGGCGGCCTGCGCGGTTTCCAGCGCCTGCCACAGCGCCGCATCATCCGCCTGCGGCGCGCCCCAGCAGAGGTTTTCCCGGATGGTGCCGGAAAAGAGCACCGCGCGCTGCGGCACCAGCCCGATCCTGCTGCGCAGCGCCTCCAGCGGCCAGTCGCGCAGATCCACCCCGTTGACCCGCACGGTACCCTCCCGGGGATCATAAAAGCGGGGGATCAGCGAGATCAGGCTGGTCTTGCCGCTGCCGGTGCCGCCGATGATTCCAATCGTCTGCCCCGCCTCCGCGGTAAAGGTGATACCGCCCAGTGCATCCTCCCCCGCGCCGGCATACCGCAGCCGCACCCCGTCAAAGGCGACCCGCGGCGCGCGGGGATCCTCCGCCGGCATGGGGGCCTCGGGCTGCCGGATTGAGGGCTCCAGCGCAAGCACCTCGCTCACCCGCGCGGCACTGGCGGCGGCGCGGGTGAAGATGACCACCAGATTCGCCACCACCACCAGCGCCAGCAGGATCTGGTTCATGTAGTTGACCAGTGCGACAATCTCGCCCTGTGTCAGCGCGCCGAGCTGTACCTGCCCGGCGCCAGCCCAGATGATGGCGACGATTGCCAGATTGACCACCATAAAGGTTGTCGGCCCCAGCAGCGCGCTGATCCGGCCCACCTGCATACTCGTCTCGCGGTAGTCCTCATTTGCCTGTGAAAAGCGCTCCCGCTCGGCCTGCTGTCGGGAGAAGGCGCGGATCACCCGCACCCCGGCGAGGTTTTCGTCGGTGACAAGGCCGATCCGGTCCAGCTTTTTTTGGATGGTGCGATAGAAGGGGACGCACCGGCTCATCACAAGATAGAGGATCAGCGCGATCAGCGGGGATGCGGCGAGGAAAATCAGCGAGAGCTTCAGGTCGATGCAGATCGCCATCACCGTCGAGCCGATCACCAGAAAGGGCGCGCGGATCACAAGGCGGATCATCATCGCCACCGCGGTCTGCAGCTGGTTGACATCGCCGGTCAGCCGGTTGATCAGGCTGGCGGTGCCCAGCTGATCCAGCTCGGTGTGGGAAAGGCTGTTGATTTTGCGGTAGAGCGCCCGGCGCAGCGAGCTGCCGAAGCCCTGACTGGCCCGCGCCGCAGAGTACTGGCAGAACAAAGCGCAGCCCAGCCCGACAAGGCCGAGCCCCACCAGCAAAAGGCACATCCTTGCGACATAGCCGCGATCCCCCGCGACAATGCCGACGTCGATGATCCGCGCCATCACCAGCGGGACGATCAGCTCAAAGATCGCCTCCACCAGCTTGGCCGCCGGCCCCAGAATGCACTGCAGCCGATAGGGCTTGAGATAAGAAATTAACCTGCGCATCCGCGCGCCTCCTTTGAGCCGGCGAGAGAGCCCCGCCGGCAGCGGTTTACAAACGGATTATAGCACGGTATAATATATATGAAAAATATTTATTTTATATTTTATCCATATTTTAAAGATATACAAAAAGGGGGGCGAAAAAAATGGATCTCAGGCAGCTGGACTATTTCTGTGCAATTGTGGAGGAGGGCAATATCAGCGCCGCAGCCAAGCATCTGCACATCTCCCAGCCGCCGCTGTCGGCACAGCTGCGCCAGCTGGAGCAGGAGCTGGGCGCCCCGTTGATCGAGCGAGGGCCCCGGCGCTGCACCCCCACCGAAGCCGGGCGGGTGCTGTACCAGCGGGCAAAGCAGCTGCTGCTGCTCGCAGACGCCGCGCGGGATGAGGTGGGGCAGCTCGGCGGCGGGGTGCGGGGGACGCTGCGGTTGGGGCTGATCTCTTCCTGCGGGCCGACGCTGTTCACCCCCGCATTTTCCGATTTCTGCCGTCGTTTTCCCCAGCTGCGGCTGGAACTGCGGGAGGGCAACACCTATCAGTTGGTTGAACTGCTGCGAACCGGCGTGATCGAGGCGGCGGTGCTGCGGACCCCCTTTCCGCAGGAGGGGCTGGACTGCCGGGAGCTCACCCGCGAACCGCTGGCTGCCGTGGGGGACCCGTCGCTGTTTGAGGGGCTGCCCGAGGAGGCGCTGCCGCTGTCCGCTCTCAGCGGGGTGCCGGTGGTCTTTTACCGCCGGTTTGAGGGCCTGCTGAAGAACGCGTTCCGGCGTGAGGGCGCACAGCTCACCCCGCGCTGCATCGCGGAGGACGCCCGCACCGCGCTGGCGCTGGCGCACTGCGGGAGGGCGCTCGCGCTGGTGCCCCGCTCCGCCGCTGCGCTGGGACACGGCACCTTGATCCTGCGGGAGATCGACTGTCCCGAACTGGTCACACAGGTCACCTCCGCCTTTCGGGAGGGCGGTCCGCTGAGCGCCGGCGCGCGTGCTTTTGCGGCCCTGTTCGCCCCGCAAAAGGAGCGCTGAGCGGCAGGAGGAGAGTTAAAAAAACAGCAGGGTGAGAGGCCGCCGAGAAAAAAATCCGAAAGCGGGAGACGCCGCAGGCGGCAATAGCTCTTTTTTGTATTGTTTCGGATTAAACAAAGAGGAAAGCGGAGGGGCAGCCCTCCGCTTTCCTCTTTGTCGCCTTTTTAAAGCGCGGCGCTCTTTCGCGCAGTTCAGATCTTCAGCTGCTCCAGCATCCCGAACAGCTCGCCGCGCCGGCGGGTGCGAAGCCGCCACGCATTCCCGTGGTTTTTGCCGCTGTATTTTCCCTCCGATGTCGTGTATCCCCGCCAATCATAGACGATGCCGCCCTCCTTAATCAGGGAGAGAAAGGTCGCAAAGCGCGGCGCCCGGGAAAATTCAAACCTCTCATACAAAAACTGCCCCGTCTCCCCCTGCATCCGGCTGGATGCGGTCACCCAGATGGTAGCAGGGTGCTTTTGGTACAGCTCCTCCCGCAGTGCGTCAAAGGACCAAAAGGCGGCGACCTGCCCCTCCCGCTCCGCCCCGTTACGGCGGCACAGCTCCACACGGCGCGCCTCCTCATTGACCTGCAGGTAAAACCCCTGACGGTTCTGGGGCGCGGGCTGTGCACCCGCTGTGATATAAAGGCTCTTGAAGCCGGGGTGCGCGTCGGAGTCATAGCCGTAATATCGGGCAAAGGCGGACACACGATAGGTGTCGTTCGGCTCATAGGCCGCGATTGGCGTCCCCTCAAACTGCGGGCGAAGGGTAAAGAGGGTATCCATCGTCCGGCCTTTCTTGGCCTTAAACTCGATCTTTTCCCGATAATCCGCCTGCGCCCTGTTGTTGGTGCGGATGCCGAGCAGCGCCTCCAGCGTGTCGCCGACATCCTTGGGGGAGATCTTGCCCGGCCCCTTGCTGTTGTCGTGGTACCCGCTTTCGCGAATCTGCCGCAGCCGGGGCAGCAGTTTCTCCAGATAGCAAAGGGTTTCATCCTCCCCCAATTCGCGGCGCAGCCGCCCCTCGGAGGGAAAACCATGGGTCAGATTGAGGATAAAAATCCGCTTTTCTCCGCCCTGCTCGGCAACGGTGAAATAGAGCAGGTCCCCCTCGGACAAAAGCCCCTGCTTTGCCCTGCGGCCGAGGGCCTCGATGGAAAAGCGGCGATCCCCCCGCTTGTTCGCGACCCGATAAAACCGCAGGCCGATGCTCTGGGTCTCATCGGGCAGCAGCAGGAGGGCATTTTGATGGATCCCCCTTTCTCCGCCGTGCCCCAGCGCCGTGTAGTCGACCAGACCGGCCTGCTGCAGCAGGTCCCGCAGCAGGCTGCCCGCATCGAGGTTGTTCTTGTCGATCATCGTAAAGGTCAGGCGCAGCAGCGCGTAATCCGTCCCGAGATAGCGCTGAATCAGGTGGATCCGCTCCAGCTCGTCCGGATAGGGAATAAAGATCATCTCTCCTGCCTCCTCATCAGTAAATACAGTTCGCATCCGACCGCCCGGGCGACCCGGTGCAGGGTGGTCATCCGCGGGTTTTGGATTTTTCCGCGCAGCAGCCGGCTGACCGTGGACGGGTCCAGCCCCGCGCGGGCCTGAAGCGCGGTCTGGCGAAGCCCTTTTTCGGACAGCAGCCGCCGGACATTGCTGCCGAAGACCACCGTCAGCTCGGTTTCGGCAAACGGCCTTTGTTCCGGCTGTTCCTGAAAGAGACGGGAACAGAGCGCCGGCAGGTCGGCATCGAGCGCGCGCGCAATCCGAACCGCGCTCTCAAGCCGCAGGTCATGTTCACCGTGTTCCAGCGCGGAGAGCTCCTCCCGGTCATAGCCCGACCGCGCCGCCAGCTGTGCCAGCGTCATCCCGCGCCGCAGGCGGCCGGCAGAGAGGTTGCTGCCCAGCACCCGCAAAAATTCTCGCTCATACGGTTCCATCCGGCCACCCCCCTTTCCGGCTTTATTATAACACAATGACCAGTTTAAAATTTGTTTATTACCATCATTTTGCATTTTATTATAAAAGCCTAAGGAGGCGAATAGTGTGGTAAAAATCCGCAACCTGCTTTTTTAAGTTGAAAAAATATTCATATATTTTCAAAAAATCGCTGCATTTTTCACTTTGTATGTTATAATAATTCAAAAAACGGAAGACGAGGGGGAATTTTGGGTGAAGATCGCGCCCTTTGCAGTAGAGGAATGGATGAACCAGTATGAGACAAAGGCGAGCTGCAACATCGCCGAGACCTGTGTCGACTCGGTTTCTCTGGACGAGCTTCTTGCGCTCTGCGGCGAGCCGCGGCAGGCCTTTTTGGACCGGCTGTGTGCACGGCAGCTGACCTATGGGGACATCGTCGGTGCGCCGGGATACCTCGAGGGGATCTGCGGGCTTTACCGCACGCTGGGCCCGGAGCATCTGATCTCCACCCATGGGGCGGCGGGCGCGAACCATCTGCTCTTTTACTCCCTGATTGAGCCGGGGGACCGGGTGATCTCGGTCATCCCGACCTACCAGCAGCTCTACTCGATTCCCGCTTCCTTCGGCGCGCAGGTCTCGCTGCTGCCGCTGCGGGCGGAGGACGGCTGGCTGCCCGACCTCGACGCGCTGCGGCGGCTGGCGGACGGCGGGGCCAAGATGATCTGCATCAACAACCCCAACAACCCCACCGGTGCGCTGATGGAGGACGCGCTTTTGCAGCAGATCGTTGAGATCGCCCGATCTGCCGGGGCCTATCTGCTCTGCGACGAGGTCTATCGGGGTCTCAATCAGGACGGCGGGACCAGCGCGTCGGTCGCCGACCTGTACGAAAAGGGGATCAGCGTGAGCAGTATGTCCAAGGTGTTTTCGATGGCGGGCATCCGTCTGGGCTGGATTGCCACAAGGGACGCCGCGGCACGAGCCGTCTGCCTGTCCCACCGGGATTACAGCCTCATCAGCTGCGGGATGCTGGACGAGCAGATTGCCGCGCTGGCGCTGGCAAACCGGGAGAAGATCCTTGACAGAAATATCGCGCTGATCCGCGAAAATCTCGGGATTCTGCTGCACTGGGCAGAGCAGGAGGACAAATTCTCCCTCATCCCGCCCAAGGCCGGCACCACCGCGCTGATCCGGTACGACCTCGCGCCGGATTCGGTCAGCTTCTGCCGCGGCCTGCTCGAGCAGACCGGCGCGCTGGTCGTGCCGGGGGACTGCTTTGGTCAGGAGAAGAGCTTCCGGATCGGGTATGCCTGTGACGCAGACCAGCTGAAAAAGGGCCTCTCGCTGCTGTCCGCCTATGCGCGGACGCTGTGAGCGCCCTTGACACCCCGTGTCCGGCCGCGCTATAATGGGGCCAGTGCAAAACCGCTGATTGAGAAGAGTAAGCCCGTACCCTCCCCCCAAAAGAGAGCTGCCGCCGGTGAAAATGCAGCGCGGGGAACCGGGCCGAATGGGCTCATGAGGGCGGCCCGAACCGGCCTTTCGGCCCAAGTAGGCGCCGACGGCAGGCCCGGCCGTTACCCCGGGACGCATATCACAAACCGTATGCGGGCGGCCCAAGGGTGGCAGAAAACAGAGCGCAGCGCGCCCTGTGTCCCAAGGAGGGGACGCAGGGCGCGATTTTTTTCCCGCCGGCCGCATATCGGGGCAAGAAGGAGTATGAGGGAAGATGGAAAAAAAGAAGAGAATCTTGACCGGCGACCGGACCACCGGCAAGCTGCATCTGGGACACTATGTCGGCAGCCTGAGCAACCGGGTGCGGCTGCAGGATGAGTATGACAGCTTTATCCTGCTGGCCGACATTCAGGCGCTGACCACCCATTTTGAAAACCCCGACCTCATCCGCGGCAGCATCTATGACGTCGCGATTGACAACCTGTCGGTGGGGCTTGACCCGGAAAAGATCACCCTTGTCCAGCAGAGCCAGATCACCGCGATTGCCGAGCTGACCGAGATCTACTCGCTGCTGGTCACCGTCAACACGCTGCGGCACAACCCCACCATCAAGAGCGAGGCTGCGGCCTACGGCTACAATGACCTGACCATCGGCTTCTTGGGCTATCCGGTCAGCCAGACCGCCGACATCACCTTCTGCGGCGCGCATCTGGTGCCGGTGGGGGAGGATCAGCGCCCCCATCTCGAGCTTGCGCGCAAGATTGTGCGCCGGTTCAACGACCTCTACGGCGAGACGCTGACCGAGCCGGAGATCCTGCTCAGCGACTGCCCCCGTCTGGCAGGTCTGGACGGCAATGCCAAGATGGGCAAGAGTCTGGGCAATGCGATCTATCTTTCGGACGACGCGGCGACCGTTGAGCAGAAGGTCCGCAGCGCGGTCACCGACCCCGGCCGGATCACGGCCAAGGACCCGGGCAACCCCGATATCTGTGTTGTCAACCGGTATCACGGCGTCTTTAACAAAGCCGAGCACGAGGAGATATGCGCCAGCTGCCGGGCGGGCACCATCGGCTGCGTCGCCTGCAAAAAGCGGCTGGCAGCCGCCCTCAATGGGATGCTTGACCCCATCCGCGAGCGCCGCGCCTACTATGAGAACCACCTTGACGAGGTGCGCCAGATCATTCAGGCCGGCAGCGACAAGGCCAACCGTGAGGGCAACGAGACGATGCGCAGGGTCAAGGACGCGATGCGGCTGAGCCTGTAAGGCGGCGCGCGCTGCGCGCCTGCTGCCGCGGCCGGCAGCGGGAGCCGTCCCCACCTTGTCCTGTAAGCGGGAGCGGCTTTCCCTTTGATATTTGATAAATTTGATAAGAGAGAAAAACAAGGGCCGGCGCACTGCGCCGGCCCTTGTTTTTTCAGCTGTAATCGGAAAAGCGCGCACCGGAAAAGTTTGCCCGCCGCGTTTGGACTTTTGTCCTGAAGCAGGCGCTTAAAGCGGGAGGGGGATCCGGAAAATCACCCCATCCAAATCCAAAAGCCGCGCGCCCTCAGCCGGAGGAGCCGCCCGCCGCGCTCTCCTCCCCCTCGAGGCCGGCCGCCGCCAGCTCGGCATCGGTCGGGGCGCTCAGGTTCAGCTTGAGCGGCGCATACCACTCCACCGCCTCTTCATTCTCAACCAGCTCATAGGAATCCCAGACCGCGGCGCACTCCGCCTCGAAGTCCTCTCCCCGCATCTCCCAGAGCACCGAGGGGCGAAGCGCTTCAAAATCCTCCTGCGTCTCCCAGTTGGGCAGCCGGTGGAAGAGGAGGATGAACTGCTCGTTCTCATAGAGCCCAAACCCGCCGACCGGCACCTCGGCAGCCTGCTGAGACAGGGCGGCATTTTCACCGGAGGCGGTCTGCGAGAGATAGGCGGAGAAGAGATAGTCGTCCTCGGTCAGGTCGTCGGCGGAGGAAAATCCTCCAATCCGGTAGGATTCGGCGACCGCCTGCGCACAGGGCGCGGCAAAATCCTTCCGCTTTTGCATCTCGGCAAGCGTATCCTGCGCAAGAGCTTTGATCTCGGCGCGCTGCTCCTCGCCCAGAAGGTCCCCGTCCGCGTCGAAACAGGGCAGCTGGACATATTCAATCAGCAGAAACTCCTCATCCAGATACCGCTGGATCTCCTCGTCGGTCAGGTCGGCACAGTAGCGCTCAAACAGCGCTTCCATCCGGGCGGCGGAGCGCTGGAACTCGGCATAGCTCTCCCGGTCCACCCCGTTGCGCAGATAGACCGCACCGGCGGATTCCCACCCCAGCGTGATCTGCTGCTCCAACGCCTGCTCTTCGGCATCGCTCAGGGTCAGCCCGGCGGCGTCAAACGCCTGCCCGTAATACCGCCATTCCCGCAGCAGCGTTTTGGTGTTGTCGTTGATCCATTCCGGCACCGATAGCCCGTCGATGGTGTCGGTGACCGAGGCCGCGCGGGAGGAGGCCTCGAGATAGCTCTGGATTTGGAACATTCGGTAAAGCGACGGACAGACATCCTGACCGTCTATCGTCAGCACGGTATCAAACTGCTTTTCGCCGCATCCGGCCAGCGCCCCGATGCCGATCATCAGTGCCACCGCCGCTGCGGCAAGGGATTTTAGCTTCAAGCAAGGATCACCCCACAAAACCGGTAACAAAATAGTTACAGACCAATTTTATTATATCGCACCGGAATTGGGTTTGTAAAGAAGGGTTTTCGGGAATAGACGGATTGCCGCCTCGGTATCGGCGGCAGGCGGACACAGATGGGGAGGGCACGGCGAACCTGCCCTCCCCATTTAGCTGTATCTGTGCTTTTTGCGGGAGAAACGGGTTACCGCTGCGGCCCGGTCAGCAGGTCGAAGACCCGGCGCATGACCTGAATCGGCTTCTCCCCTTCCTTGACCCGCACCGAGAGATAGGGCTTGGGTCCGCCGTCCATCTTGATCCGGCCGGGCAGCGCCCGCGCCAGCGGCGCGAGGTCCTGCTTTGCCAGCCGGTCGGAGTACATCAGCAGGGTATCCCGCCGCTGTCCGATCTCATAGATGCCCAGATTCGCCGCGACGATCCGGATCAGCGAGATGTCCACAAGGCCGCGCACCGCGGCCGGCGGTTCGCCGTAGCGGTCGTCCAGCTCATCCAGCACATCGTCGGCATCGGCCTGCGTCTCGATTGCGGCGATCCGCTTATACGCCTCAATCCGGCCCGCCGCATCCGGGATATAGCTCTCCGGGATATAGGCGTCCACTGTGACGTCGATCAGGCATTCGCTCTTGTCCGGCGGCGCCTCCTCCCCCTTGAGGGCGGCAACCGCCTGATTCAGCAGCTTGACATACAGGTCATAGCCCACCGTCTCCATGTGGCCGTGCTGGCTTTGGCCCAACAGGTTGCCCGCACCGCGGATCTGCAGATCCCGCATCGCGATCCGAAAGCCCGAGCCAAAGGCGGTAAACTCCCGGATGGCGGCAAGCCGTTTCGCCGCGACGTCGGTGAGGACCTTTGCGGGCCGGAAGGTAAAATAGGCATACGCCTTGCGCCCGCTGCGCCCGACCCGGCCCCGGATCTGGTAGAGCTGGGACAGCCCCATCCGGTCGGCATCCTCAATGATGAGGGTGTTGCAGTTGCGCACATCCACCCCCGTCTCGATGATGGTGGTGCAGATGAGGATGTCGATCTCCCCGTCCAGCAGCTTCTGCCAGACGCCGGAGAGCTGTTCCTCGGTCATCTTGCCGTGTGCGGTGGCAATCCTTGCCCCCTCGGGGGCGAGCTTTGCCACCCGCGCGGCGCAGCTGTCGATCGTCTCCACCCGGTTGTACAGATAATAGACCTGCCCGCCGCGGGCCAGCTCGCGGGCAATTGCCTGCGCGAGCACCCCCGCGTCATACTCCAGAACAAAGGTCTCCACCGGCTGACGCTCAAACGGCGGCTGCTCGATGGTGCTCATGTCCCGGATCCCGCTCATCGCCATGTTGAGGGTGCGGGGAATCGGGGTCGCCGAGAGGGTCAGCACATCCACGCCGGGGAAATTTTCCTTGAGCTTTTCCTTGTGGCGCACCCCAAACCGCTGTTCCTCATCCACAATAATCAGGCCAAGATCCCTGAAATGCACGTCCTTCTGCAGCAGGCGGTGGGTGCCGACGACAATGTCGACGACCCCCTCCTTCAGCCCGCGCAGCGCGTCCCGGATCTGCTTTGGGGTGCGAAAGCGGGAGAGCATGGCCGCCTTGACCGGATAGGCCTCCATCCGCTGCAGGATGGTGTTGTAGTGCTGCCAGGCGAGGATGGTGGTGGGCACCAGAATCGCCACCTGTTTGCCCCCCATGATCGCCTTGAAGGCGGCGCGCAGCGCGACCTCGGTCTTGCCGACCCCGACGTCGCCGCACAGCAGCCGGTCCATCGGCCAGGGGCGCTCCATATCCCGCTTGATCTCCCCCGCGGCAGCCAGCTGGTCGTCGGTCTCCTCATAGGCAAAGCGGGACTCAAAATCCCGCTGCCACTCGCCGTCCTCCGGGAACGCAAAGCCCTTTGCCGTCTTTCGCTTGGCGTAGAGGTCGAGCAGCTCTTTCGCCATCTCCTCGGTTGCCTTTTTGACCCGGGTTTTGGCGCGGGTCCAGTCCGCGCCGCCGAGCTTGGCCAGCTTGACCTTTTCCCCATCGCCGGGGGCGGTGTATCGGCTGATCAGGTCGAGCTGGGTGACCGGCACGAACAGGGTGTCCGCCCCCGCGTACTGGATCTTGATATAGTCCTTGACCACGCCCTGCAGGTCCAGCCGCTCAATCGAGGTGTAGATCCCGATGCCGTGGTTCTGGTGCACCACATAGTCGCCGGGTTTGAGCTCCTCAAGGCTGGACAGGCCCTTGCTCTTTTTGCGGGCGGGGCGGCGCTCCTCCACCTTTTGACGGCGGGAGGTGATGACGGCAAATTTCGCAAACGGGTAATCGGTGCCGGCCGACAGGTGCCCGGTCAGTACCGCCACCGCGCCGGCGGTCGGCATCGGGTCCCCCTTGACCGCGGCGGCGGTCAGCCCCGCGGCGGAAAGATCCCGCGCCAGCGCCTCGGCGGCGCGGGGGGTTCCGGCGAGGACCGCGCAGAAGTAGCCCGCCGCCCGGTAGCCCTGCAGGTCCTCAATCAATGACTTTACCTCGCCGCCCCAAGCCGGCAGCGGATGGGCGGTCAGGCTGACCAGCTCCTTTGGAGCAAAGTCCGGCAGGGTGCGGGCAAAGTTCTCGCAGACCACCGTCGGCGCCCCCTCGGTGCGGCGCATCAGCCCGTCATAGTCCTCCCACAGCGCGCAGAGCTCCCCGGTCAGCACCCCCTCCTCGAGCAGCGCCTTGTACTCCTCCCCGGTGCGGAACTCCAGCGCGCGGGCGGCCTCCCGCAGCGCGCTGGGCGCCTCGATGAAGAAGAGCGGGTTTTCAAAATAGTCCAAGACCGTCGCCGGCGAGGGGTACCGCAGCGCGAGGTATTTATCCATATTCTCCGGCATGGTGCTGGCATCCAGCAGCGCGAGGTCCTGCTCCATGGCCTTCTCCAGCAGCGACCGCTTGCGTCCGGTCAGCCGGCCGGCCGCCGCCCGCAGCAGCGCCGCGGCCTCGGCCGGATCGGAAAACAGCGTCTCCCGGGCGGGGGAGAGATAGACCTTTTTCAGCTGTACCTCCCGCCGCTGGGTCAGCAGGTCAAAACCGGACATCGTGTCGATGACGTCCCCCCAGAACTCGACACGGGCGGGGCGGTCCATGTCGGGCGGGTAGAGGTCGACAATCCCGCCCCGCACGCTGAACTGGCCCGGCCCCTCCACCCGGTCCCGGCGGTGGTAGCCCGCCGACACCAAGCGGGCCACAAGGTCCCGCTGCTTGATGGTCTGCCCCTCCTTGAGGGTCAGGGTATTGGCCTCGAACTCAGCCCGGGGCACCGTGTGCTGCAGCGCCGCTTCGAGCGGCAGCGCGAGCAGGCTGCACCGCCCGCCGACGATGTTCCCGAGCACCGCCAGACGGCGGTATTCAAATTCGCGGCTCTGGCTCAGCGCCGGGCGCAGCGCAAAGTCCCGCACGGGACACACGCCGCTGCGCGCGCCGAAGAAGGCCGCGTCAGCTGCAAACCGCACCGCGGCGGCCTCCCCGGCGGTCAGGATGACCGCCGGCCGGCCGAGGTCCGACGCCAGCGCGGCGGCGACCTGTGCCCGCGCTGCGGGCGGCATCCCGAATAGGGCAACCGGCGAGCGCCCCGCACAGAGCGCGTCCCGCAGCCGCTGATATTCCGCCGTATGCCTGAGCGCCTGTTCCAGCATGGTTATGCTCCCCCTCTCCGGGAAGGATGGTTATTTTCTCTAACTCCGTCTGCCGGCGTCTGCGGAGGCTCAGTTTTGCCGCCCGCAGACGCAAAAAAGTGCGGTTGTTCCGCAGCCCGGCTCACAGGTCGATGCCGAGGAACTGCTTGACCAGCAGCCCGATCACAAACGAGATCACCGCGACGCCAAGGCTGATTGCGGCCATCTCGGAAAAACGCCGCCGGAAGGAGAGCCCCTGCGCCACCGAGACGTAGTAGGTGAAGCCGGCGATGATCAGCACCACCGTCACCAGCAGGATTGCGAGCGAGGCCAGCCATGCACCGGCGGGCAGCAGCAGGTAGGGCAGGATCAGCAGCGCCACCGTCAGCAGATAGGCGATGCCGGTGTAGCTGCTCGATTTCAGCGCGTCTCCGCGCCCCTCGCTGCGGGCCGAGAGGTATTCGCTGGAGGCCATCGACAGGGTGGCAGAGGCGCCGGTAATCAGCCCCGACAGCGCCACCAGCCGGTTGTTCTGCATCGCGAAGGTCAGCCCGGCGAGGGTGCCGGTCAGCTCCACCAGCGCGTCGTTCAGCCCCAGCACCATGCTGCCCACATAGTGCAGCCGCTCCTCGTCGAGCAGCTCAAGCAGCGCGGCCTCATGCCGCTCCTCATCCGCCCGGATGGCAGCCGCCTCGGGGATCTCGGCGTAGAGGTCGGCATAGATGCGCTGCGCCTTTTCCTCCCCGTTTTCCATCTGCTTCATCGCAAAGGTAAAGCCCAGCAGCCGCGCGGCCAGAACGGTGCGCCGCACCTTGTGCAGGTTGGGCTGCGCCTGCGTGCCGGTATAGCTCTGCCAGATTTTGGCGTGCCGGCCCTCCTCGTCGGCGACCTGCCGCAGCACCGCGGCGTTGGCGGGGGATTTTTTCTCCACCAGATCGGCCACCCGGTTATAGATCAGCTGCTCGGTGCACTCGTTTCGCTGCAGCCGCTCCAGCAGCGCGCGGGTCTTTTCGGAAATCGGTCTATGCTCTTGCTTTGTCATGGTCGGATTCTCCTCACTCGGCCGCCGGGCGCGGACTGCCGCACCCGGACATGGGTTTGGGCCGGAGGCAGACTGCCCCCGGCCGTGTGTCCTGATATCTTGTGATGCGCCATCCCGGTGCAGATAGGGGAGGGCTGCGGATCCCCTCAGCGGGTGTTGAACCGGTTCATCGCCTCGCTGATCTTTCCCTCTACGATAAGCCCGGCGGCGGTGCAGATGTCGTCGAACCGCGCAAAGATCTCCTTGCGGTCGGCGGCGCTGAAGTCAGAGAGGACAAAATCGGCAAGGTCCGCCTCGCCGCCCCGGCGCTCGCCGACCCCGATTCGGATGCGGGGAAATTCCTGGCTGCCCAGCGCGGAGATGATGCTCTTGATCCCGTTGTGGCCGCCCGCCGAGCCGGAGGGGCGGATCCGCAGCCGGCCGGGGACAAGGGCGATATCATCATAGAGCACCAGCACGCGGGAGGGGTCTAGATGGTAAAAACGGGCGGCGGACCCGACCGCGTTGCCCGACAGGTTCATAAAGGTCTGGGGCTTCATCAAAAGGACCCTGTGGCCGTCGAGGACCGCCTGACCGGTCAACGCCTGAAACTTTGACCGGGTCACGGCGCACCCCAGCTGCCCGGCCAGATGGTCCAGCGCCAGAAAGCCGGCGTTGTGGTGGCTCTTCTCATATTTCGGGCCGGGGTTTCCCAGCCCGACGATTAAAAAGTCAATGGGGGAAGTTCTCTTGAAAAACATACTGCCTCTTTTCCAAAAAATCGGGGGCGAAACACGATGGGGCGAAAAAAGGCGGCGCTGCGCGCCGCCTTGAACGCCAAGAACAAGATCTCAGGTGAAGAGGGTGGATACAGGCTTGTCGGAATAGATTCGGGCAATCGCCTCGGCAAAGACCGGCGCAACCGACAGGGTGTGAATCTTCTCGATCTTCTTTTCCTCCGGCAGGCGGATGGTATCCAGCAGCACGATCTCATCCAGCACGCTGTTCTGCAGCCGCTCAATGGCCGGGCCGGAGAGCACCGCGTGGGTCGCACCGGCCACGACGCTGCGTGCACCCCGCTCCTTGATCGCGCGGGCGGCGTTGCACAGGGTGCCCGCAGTGTCGATCATATCGTCGAGGATGATAACGTCCTTGCCGTCCACCTCGCCGATGATGTTCATGACCTCCGAGACATTCGCGCGGGGGCGGCGCTTGTCCACGATGGCAAGGGGGAGGCCCAGCCGCTCGGCAAAGGTGCGCGCGCGCCCGACCGAGCCCAGATCAGGGGAGACCACGATAAAGTCCTTATCGGTCTCCTCCGCGATTTTCTTCTCATAATAGGACGCGAGGATCGGCATACCCAGCATATGGTCCACCGGCACATCGAAGAAGCCCTGGATCTGGGCGGCGTGCAGATCCATCGTCAGCACGCGGTCGGCCCCAGCCTTGCAGATCAGGTCGGCTACCAGCTTGGCGCTGATGGGGTCGCGCGCCTTGTTCTTGCGGTCCTGACGGGCATAGCCGTAGTAGGGCATGACCGCGGTGATCCGCCCGGCCGAAGCGCGGCGGAACGCATCGATCATCAGCAGCAGCTCCATCAGATGCCGGTTGACCGGGCTGGAGGTGCTCTGTACGACGAAGACGTCGCTGCCGCGCACCGACTCGCCGATCGAGACGCTGATCTCACCGTCCGAGAACATACCGATCTCGGCCTTGCCCAAAGGCAGGCCCAGACATTCGGCGATCGAGACTGCCAGCTTCTCGTTGGAATTGCCCGCGAAGATCTTGATATCTTTGCCGTGGATATTCATAGTTTCTCCCCCGTTTATGAAGTGGTCGAAAAGGTCCTTACTCCTTATTTGAATCGGCGGCCGCTTCCTGCGCCGCCTGCTGCGCCAGACGCATCTTTTTGGCCCGATAGGCGGCCAGCTTGTCTGCGGCCCAGCCCTCCTTCACCGACTGGCGGGTGCGGGCAATGCCCAGCGCACCGGCCGGCAGGTCCTCGGTGATGGTGCTGCCGGCGGCGGTATATGCGCCGTCGCCGAGCTTCACCGGGGAGACCAGATTGGTGTTGCAGCCGATAAAACAATAGTCCCCCACGGTGGTGCGGCTCTTGACCTCACCGTCGTAGTTGACCACCACCACCCCGCAGCCGAAATTGCAGTACCGGCCGACGTCCGCGTCCCCGATATAGGTCAGGTGGGCAACCGCGGTGCCCTCACCGATGGTGGAATTTTTGATCTCGACAAAATCGCCGATATGCACCCGCTTGCCGATGACGCTGTCCGGCCGCAGCTGGACCCACGGGCCGATGGTGGCCCCGTCGCCGATCACGCATTGGCGGCCCTGGCTGGCATTGAAGGTGACCCCCTCGCCGACGACGGCGTCCTCAAGCAGGCTGTTCGGGCCAATCACGCTGCACGCACCGATTCGTGTTTTGCCGCGCAGGATGGTGCCGGGCAAAATAAGAACCCCGGGTGCAATCTCCACCTCAGGGTCAATGCAAATACCATCCCGACAGACAAACTCCACCCCTGCGTCCAGATGGCGCTCAAACGCGGCGTCAAACGCGGCGCGGGCAGCCTCATAGCGGCTGCGGGCAGAACTCTTCTGTTCGCTCATACTTCCGTCTCCTCCGGTTGGAAAACGGCCCCAAAAGGCCAGAATTTCGGCTGCGCCATGGGGCCGCCGCCTCCGATAAAGAGTACTTTACAATTACCATTTTACAGGTTTCACAACTTTTTTCAAGTGGGCTGTATCAAACATCATGGAAAATAGATAATTTTATCAAATTCCCCTAAATAAACTATGGTAAAGACAGAAAAAGTTTGTTATAATGATTACGTAACTGGACAGGCCCCCGCAATGGGTCTGTTTTGGTGTGCCGTGCAGTTTTTTCCCGGCACAGCAAGGCGCGGCCCGGCGGGGCCGCGTACAGGGTGAAAAATCCGCAATTTTTTAACGGAGGTAGATCAAGTTGAGCAAACGCTATCTGTACCTGTTCAAAGAGGGCCACGAGGCCTTCGGCGGCGACCAGACCACCATGAAGAACATTCTGGGCGGCAAGGGCGCCGGTCTGGCCGAGATGACCAACGCCGGTATGCCGGTGCCACAGGGTTTCACCATCACCACCGAGGCCTGCACCCAGTACTACGCTGACGGCCGCGAGATCAATGAGGAGATCAAGGCCGACATCTTCAAGTACATGGGCCTGTTGGAGGAGATCACCGGCAAGAAGTTCGGCGATATCGAGAACCCCCTGCTCGTCTCGGTCCGTTCCGGCGCGCGTCAGTCGATGCCCGGCATGATGGACACCATCCTCAACCTCGGCCTGAACGA
>CALXBJ010000079.1 GCA_944386515.1 uncultured Pygmaiobacter sp. | reverse complement strand
CCCCTGCGCAGGTCGGAATCCGCACAGCCACACAGCGCCAGCAGACGGGCCGCCGCCGCATACGATTCAGGGTGGACGGCGGTGTTGTCGAGCGGATTGTCGCTTTCGGGTACCCGAAGGAAGCCTGCCGCCTGCTCAAACGCCTTGGGGCCGAGCTTCGGCACCCGCAGCAGCTCCCGCCGGCTGCGGTAGGTGCCTTCTGTGTCCCGGCGCTCGACGATGTTCCTTGCCACCGTCTTGCCGATGCCGGCGACATCGCCCACCAGCGCCGCGCTGGCGGTGTTCAGCTCCACCCCCACCGTGTAGCCGCAGTCCTCCACCACCCCGCCCAGCGCCTCGTCCAGCCGGGCGGCGGGCATATCGTGCTGGTACTGGCCCACCCCGACCGCCTTGGGGTCGATCTTGATCAGCTCGGCCAGCGGGTCCTGCAGCCGGCGGGCGATGCTCACCGCGCTGCGCAGGTTGACGTCAAAGTCGGGAAACTCCTCCGCGGCGAGCGGGGAGGCCGAATAGACCGACGCCCCGCTCTCGCTGACCACCATGTAGGAGACGCGGCCGCCGTACTCCCGCAGCAGCTCGGCGGCGAACAGCTCGGTCTCCCGCCCGGCGGTGCCGTTGCCGATCGCGATGATCTCGACCCCGTGGGTGTCGATCAGCCGGCGCATCACCGCCTTGGCCTGCTCGGTGCGGCGGTACGGCTCGGTGGGGTAGATGACCGCGGTGTCCAGCACCCGGCCGGTGGGGTCCACCACCGCCAGCTTGCAGCCCATCCGGTAGCCGGGGTCCATCCCCAGCGCCACCTTGCCCCGGATCGGCGGGGCCATCAGCAGCCCGCGCAGGTTCTCGCCAAAGACCCGGATCGCCCCCTCGGCCGCCTTCTCGGTCAGCGCGGCCCGCAGCTCCCGCTCGAGGGAGGGGAAGATCAGCCGCTTCCAGCTGTCGGCGGCGGCCTCGGCCGCGAGGGCGGCGCGGGGGCCGTCTTCGGGGCCGGCGGCCCGGCGCAGCAGCGCCAGCGGCTGCGCGTCCTCCATCTCGAGGGAGACCTTCAAAAACTTCTCCCGCTCGCCCCGGTCGATCGCCAGCACCCGGTGGCCGGCGAGGGCCGATACCGGCTGGCGGAAATCATAGTACTGGGCATAGACGCTGTCCTCCTCACCGGCGGCGCGGCTTGTGAGGACCGCCTGCGAAAAGACCAGCCGCCGCAGCGCGCCGCGCAGCCGCGCGTCGTCGCTGAGGTCCTCGGCGATGATGTCCCGCGCGCCGGCGAGCGCCGCCTCGGGGCCATCCACCCCCTTTTCGGGATCGACAAAGGCCGCGGCCACGGCGGGCGGGTCCTGCCGGTCGTCCCCCTCCCGGATCCAGCGGGCCAGCGGCTCAAGCCCCCGCTCGCGGGCCATCGTGCCGCGGGTGCGCCGCTTTTGGCGGAAGGGGCGGTAGAGGTCCTCCAGCCGGGCGAGGGTCTCGGCCGCGTCGATCTGGCCGCGCAGCTCCTCCGTCAGCTTGCCCTGCGCCTCGATCGCGGCGGCGACCTCCTCCCGCCGGCGCGCAAGCCCCCCCAGGTAGTCAAGCCGCTCGGCCAGCTGCCGCAGCAGCTGGTCGTCCATGCTGCCGGTCTGCTCCTTGCGGTAGCGGGCGATGAAGGGGATGGTGTTCCCCGCGTCGATCAGCCCGATGATGTTATTGACCAGCTCGGGGCGGACCGAAAATTCCGCCGCGAGCGCTGCTGCAAAGTCCATGCTCGTCTCTCCTTATCCCGGCCCGGCAGGCAGCGGCCCGCCCCGAAGGGCGGGCCGCCGGACCGCTGTTTGGCTGTTTATCTGTTCGGCGCCTTGTCCCCGCCCGGCGCGCCCGGCATCCGCGGCGCGCTTGCTGTGTCGGGCGGGCATTTTGATGCGTCCGCCGGCGCTGCCTTGGGCGCGTCCGCCGGCAGCCCCTCCGCTTCTTCTTCCGGCATCTCCGCCGGCGCATCCTCCGGTGTGCCCTCGGTCACATCCCTCGGCAGGTCATCGGTCGCATCCGCCGGCGCGTCCGCGCGCGCGGGGTGGCCGGCCGCGACCTCGAGGGGGACAAACCGCCCGGCGGGGGGCCCCTCCCGGCGGCGGCGCAGCACCAGCAGGAGATAGGCGAGATAGACCGCCGCGCCCAGCGCGGTCAGCGCGCAGGAGAGGGGCAGCCACTTCGGGGTCAGGGTCAGCAGGATCTCATTTTCGCCCGCTGCGGCGGGGATCGCGATCAGCCCGCCGTCGACATTCAGCACCTCGGCCTCCTCGCCGTTGACGGTGGCGGTAAAGCCCTCGTCATACGGCACCGAGAAAAAGACCAGATTGTCCTCCTCGAGGGTAATGGTCGCGACAAAGCCGCTGCGGGTCGCGACAAAGCTGTCGCAGGCGCTCTCCCGCCGGGCGGCGCAGTCCTCGACATAGCTGTCGTAGTTGAAATTCCCCGCCAGCGCGTCGGGCAGCTCCTCCATATTCCGGCCGTACTGCGCGGCCTGCTCCTCGCTCAGCCCGATGGCCCGCAGGTAGAGGTTGCCCCGGTTGGAGGCCGAGACCCCCTCCACCGTCTCGGGCAGCACATAGTAGTCATAGGTGAAGCCCATCGGCACCGCGTTCTCGTTGCGGTAGACCGCATAGGCCCCGTCCCCGGTGAGGTAGTCGAAGACAAAGCCGGTGCGGGTCTCCTCCGCCTCGTAGGCGTCCCGCTCGTCGGCGGGCATCAGAAGGTACTCCACGCTGAGCAGCCCCCGCAGCGCGTAGAGCTCGACCTCGGGCTTGGAGGAGACGTCCCGCTTGACCCCGACCTCGGGGTAGAACTGCAGGATGCTGGGGGCGACGGTGCTGTTGAAGCAGCGGATACAGGCCTTGTCGAGGAAGAGGGAGAGGTTGTCATAGCACTCATAGGTGTCGATGCGGTAGAAGTGGTCCTCCGGCAGCGAGATCTCCTCGATGACGTCGTAGTTCATCTGCTTGTAATCGGCGTCCCGCTCCCACTGGGGGAATTTGCCGACCGCGAGGTGGATCATCCCGCACAGCACCCCAAAGCAGAGCACCCCGCACAGCGCGCCGCGCACCAGCTGCCGCCGGCCGCGGCTCCAGCTGACGATGCAGTAGAAGATAAGCAATCCCAGCAGCCCCAGCAGCAGGGTCAGCCAGAACTGGGCGGGGCTGTCCGCCACCCCGAGCACCCAGCCGCCCTCGTCGTCCTTTGCCGGCACAAGGCCGAACACCGCGAAGGCGGCGGTCAGGATCGCGGTCAGCTTGATGCCGCCGACAAGGTCGACGTCCGCCTCCTCGATGGCGTTCGCGCTGGCCAGCGCCATCAGCAGCACCGGCATATAGTACCAGCGGGCGTAGTAGCTCGAGTTAAAGGCGTAAAACGCGGAGTTGAGGATCGGCACCAGCGCCATCACAAGGCAGACGGCGAGGATCCGCTTGTGGGGGCTGCCCCGCCGCGCGCGGCACCATGCCAGCACGCCGGACAGGCTCACCAGCGGCAGGTAGCCGGACATACTCGTCCACTTGACCGTCCCCTCGCTGAAGATGCCCGGCAGGTAGGGCGGGTCGGGGGGGACGAAGAGGCTGCGCAGGATCGCAAAATACTGGTGCACCTTGCCGTAGAACAGCATCCCGTAGCCGTTGGCGTGGGTGGTGGTGCGGGGGTTTTCCAGCAGGCTCGCCGCCGCGGGGAAGATCAGCACACAGCCCAAAAGGCAGCCCACCGCCGCCTCGAAGGCGAGCAGCAAGAACTCCCTCAGGCTCACCCGGTAGTCCCCCGCCGCCAGCTTGAGGAAGAAGTAGATCGCCACAAACAGCGCCTGCCCGAGGAAGAAGAAGTAGTTGCACAGCAGGTTGACCGCGACGGCCAGCGGCAGCGCCGCCCGCTGCTTGTCGTAGACAAAGCCGTCCAGCGCGGCCAGCAGGTAGGGGAAGAGGGCCATGCAGTCGACAAAGTGGTTGAAGAAGATGTTGTAGATTCCCCAGCCCGACAGGGTGAAGAGGACGCTGGCCAGCAGCGCGCCGTTTGCGGATTTTGTATACCGGCGGGCCCACAGATAGGCGCCAAGGCCCCCGACGGCGAACTTGAGGCAGAGCAGCGGCACCATCGCGTAGGGCAGCCAGCGGTTGGGCAGCAGGCAGGA
>CALXBJ010000078.1 GCA_944386515.1 uncultured Pygmaiobacter sp. | reverse complement strand
CGGAGCCCTCCCCCATCACAAAGCCGGAGCGCTCGGCGTCAAACGGGATGCTCGCCCGCAGCGGGTCGGTCCCGGTGTGCAGCGCCCGCATCGCAGTAAAACCGCCGATTGCCAGCGGGAGGATCGCCGCCTCGCTGCCGCCGGTGAACACGAGATCGGCATAGCCGACACGGATCAGGCGGAACGCATCTCCCACCGCGTTGGTACCGGACGCGCAGGCGGTCACCGGGCAGCTGCACTGCCCCCGCAGCCCGTAGCGGATCGCGATGCTGCCGGCCGCCATATTCGAGATCGCCATCGGAATAAAGTGGGGCGAGACCCGGTCATAGCCCCGCTCGCTGCCCCGCAGGCACTCCTTCTGGGTGGACTCGAATCCGCCGATGCCGGTGGCGAAGATCACACCGCAGCGGTAGGGATCCGGCTCCTTTTCCAGCGCAAAGCCGCTCTGCTTTGCCGCCTGCGCGGCTGCGGCGAGCGCCAGCTGGACAAACCGGTCGCTGTTGCGCGCCTCCCGCCGCTCCATATACATCTCGGGGTCAAAGCCCTTTACCTCCGCCGCGAGGGTGACCTTCTGCCCGGTGGTATCATATCTGGCGATCGGGCCGATGCCGCAGCGCCCCTGCCGGATCGACTGCCAGCTCTCCTCCGCCGTCAGCCCCACCGGGGTCACTGCCCCCATGCCGGTAATGACAACCCGTTCTCTTTCCATCGCTCTCCTCCTCACCCTTTACATCGCCATGCCGCCGTCGACGCAGAGCACCTGACCGGTCAGATACCCCGCCTCCTCGCCGGCAAAAAACGCCACCGCAGCGGCGACCTCTTCCGCCTCGCCAAGCCGCGCCGCGGGGATCTCCCCGAGCAGCTTCTGCTTGACCGCGTCGGTCAGCCCGTCGGTCATCGCGGTCCGGATAAACCCGGGCGCAACGCAGTTGACGGTGATCCCCCGGCCGGCCAATTCCTTTGCGACGCTCTTGGACATCCCGATCAGCCCCGCCTTACTGGCGGCGTAGTTGGCCTGCCCGGCGTTGCCCCGCAGCCCGACCACGCTGGAAATATTGATGATCCGGCCGAACCGCTGCTTCATCATCGGGCGGCAGGCCGCGCGCATACAGTGGAACGCCCCCGCGAGGTTGATACTGAGCACCGCGTCAAAATCCGCGTCGCTCATCCGCAGCAGCAGCCCGTCCCGGGTGATGCCGGCGTTGTTGACCAGAATGTCCACCCCGCCAAACTCCTTCATCGCCGCATCGACCAGCTCGTTTGCCTGCTGCGGGTCGCTGACGTCGGCGCGGTGGGCAAAGGCGCGCACCCCCAGCGCGCGGCAGTCCGCGGCGACCTGCTCTGCCGCGGCGGCGCTGCCGGAATAGTTGACCACGACGTCGGCGCCGGCGGCCGCCAGCGCGAGGCAGACCGCGCGCCCGATGCCCCTGCCGCCGCCGGTGACGACGGCGCGTTTTCCTGCAAGATTCATTCCGTTTCTCCTTTCAGCCAGTCGATTGCGGCGGCCAGTTCCTCCGCCGTCCCGACCGAGCGCACCGCAATCCCCTTTTCGGTCTTTCGCACAAGGCCCGCGAGGGTCTTGCCCGGCCCGATTTCAAGGATGTGGTCGATCCCGTCCGCCGCCATGCGGCGGATGATGTCCTCCATATAAACGCTGGTCTGCACCTGCCGCTCGAGCAGCGCCGGAACGCCGATTCCCGTCTCATCCGGGCCGCCGAGGCAGTTGAAGTAGACCGGGCAGCGCAGCGGCGCAAACGACGTCTGCTCAAACCGCGCGCGCAGCGCATCGCCGGCGGGCGCCATCAGCGAGGTGTGGAACGGCCCGCTGACCTTGAGGGGCAGGCAGCGCTTTGCGCCGGCCGCCTTTGCCCCCTCACAGGCGGCCTTGACCGCGGCATCGTCCCCCGCAATCGCCATCTGTCCGGGGCAGTTGTAGTTTGCGATCTCCGCCACCCCGCCGCTCACCGCGGCAGCATCGGCGCAGACCCGCGCCAAGGTCTCGCGGTCGAGTCCGAGCACCACCGCCATCCCGCTGGGACGGCCGGCGACCGCCTGCTCCATCGCGCGCCCGCGGAACGCGGCCAGTCGCACCGCCTCCTCAAAATCAAAGGCGCCCGCGCAGCAGAGCGCCGCGTACTCGCCAAGGCTCAACCCGGCGGCGGCATCCGGGCGGATGCCGGCCTGCGCGAGCAGCTCGGCGAGCGCGGCCTCAAACGCCACCATGCAGGGCTGGGTGTACCGGGTCATCGCGAGGGTCTCCTCCGGCCCGTCAAAGCACAGGGAGGTGATGTCAAGGCCAGTGACCTCGGCGGCGCGGTCGATCCGCGCGCGGAAGAGGGGCTGTGTCTCATAGAGGTCGCGCCCCATCCCGACAAACTGCGCACCCTGACCGGCAAAGAGAAATCCGAGCTTCATGAAAAACGCCTCCCCTCAAATCCCGGCGGCCGCGAGCTGTGTGAGCGCGTCGCCGCAGCCGCGGTAGAGCTGCTCGAAGATCTCCCGCAGCGGGCGGATCTCCCGCAGCATCCCGGCCACCTGACCGGCCATCAGGCTGCCGGTCTCGGTGTCGCCGTCAAAGACCGCGCGGC
>CALXBJ010000077.1 GCA_944386515.1 uncultured Pygmaiobacter sp. | reverse complement strand
AATGTTCCCCGGTTCTCTTTTAAGTGCCGGCCTGTGGCCGGGGCCATGAAAGGTGGATAGGAATGAAACTATTACAGGCAAAAGGGATCTACAAGCGCTTTTACTCAACCTGCGCGCTTTCCAATGTAGATTTTGATCTGGAAGAGGGCGAGGTGCTCGCCCTCGCAGGGGAAAACGGCGCAGGGAAATCTACCATGATGAATGTCCTGCTGGGCATCCATCAGCCGGACGAGGGGACCATGACCCTCGCCGGCCAGCCCTACCAGCCCAAGGGCCCGCATGACGCGCTGGAGAAGGGAATCTCGATGATCCATCAGGAGCTGCGTCTGGTGCCGAGCATGACGGTGGCGGATAACGTCTGGATCGGGCGGGTCAAGCGGTTTTCCAGCGGCGGGCTCTACTTCCCCGAGCGGTGTGTTGAGGAGACCCGCAAGCTGTTTGACGAGTACGGCATCGAGGTCAACCCCAAGGAAAAGGTCGCAAACCTGAGCGTCGCCCAGATGCAGATGGTTGAGATTGCCCGCGCAATCTCCTACGACTCCAAAATCGTCATCATGGACGAGCCAACCAGCGCTCTGTCGGACAAGGAGGTCGAGGTCCTCTACAAGATCATCCGCCGCCTGTCCGAGCGGGGCAAATCGATCATCTTCATCTCCCACAAGCTGGAGGAGGTCTTTGAGATTGCCGACCGGGTTACCATCTTCCGGGACGGGCATATGATCAGCACCCAGAAGGTGTCCGAGATCACGATGGCGGACCTGATCAACGGCATCGCCGGCCGGGAGGTCAAGGACCTGTATCCCAAGATCGATGTCCCCCGCGGCGAGAAGGTGCTGGAGGTGCGCGGGCTGTGCAAGCCCGGTCAGTACGAGGACATCAGCTTTGAGGTACACGCCGGCGAGATCCTCGGCCTGTGCGGTCTGGTCGGCGCCGGCCGCACCGAGATCATGAACGGCATCTACGGCATCGACCCCATCGAGAAGGGCGAGATCCTGCTGAACGGCAATCCGATTGTCAACCGCACGCCGCGTCAGGCGCTGAACAACGGCATCGCGATGGTCACCGAGGACCGCCTGCGGCGGGGCGTGGTGCTCAAGATGAACGTCAAGCTCAACATGACCCTCGCCTACTTCTATAAGATCTGCAAGGGCAGCTTTATCAACATGAAGCAGGAGACCGCCGATACCACCCGGATGATCGACACCCTGCACGTCAAGACCGCCGGCCCCGAGATGCCGATCTGGTCGCTGTCCGGCGGTAACCAGCAGAAGGTCATGGTCGGGCGCGCGCTGCTGACCCAGCCCAAGGTGCTGATCCTCGACGAGCCCACCCGCGGTGTCGACGTCGGCGCCAAGAGCGAGATCTACCAGTACTGCAACCAGCTTGCACAGCAGGGCATCGCGATCATCCTGATCTCCAGCGACCTGCCGGAGGTCATGGGGATGAGCGACCGGCTGCTGGTCATCCGCGAGGGCAAGATCATCGGCCGGCATGACCGCGGCGAGGCCACCGCAGAACAGCTGATGGCAGAAATGTTCGGCCTTTCATCCACGACCCAAAAGAGGGAGGACATCTCGAAATGAATACATCCGCAAAGAAAAAGTTTTCAAAAGACGACATCCTCGTCTTTTTTCTCAAGAACCGTTCGCTGCTGCTGGTCCTCATCTTCAGTGCGCTGCTCTCGATCAGCACCAGCACCTTTTTGACCTACAACAACCTGATGAGCCTTGCCCGTCAGATCAGCGCCAACTGCATCATCGGCGTGGGCTACACCCTGCTGCTTGCCTCCAACAGCGTTGACCTGTCCGCCGGCTACATGATGTGCATGATCGGCATCATCTCCGGCCTTCTCTCCCAGAACGAGGCCATCCCCTTTGTCGCCATCCTCATCATCTGCATTCTGGTCGGCGCGCTCTGCGGCAGCTGGAACGCCTTCATCGCGAACAAGTTCAACCTGCCTCCCTTCCTTGTCACGCTGGCCATGCAGCAGATTTTCCGCGGCACCCTGATGCTGCTGAGCAACGGCTCCCCCATCGGCGGCCTGAACGAGGGGATTATCTTCATGGGTCAGGGCTATGTCGGCCCCATCCCCTTCCCCGTGCTGCTGATGGTCTGCTTCATCATCGTCGGCGCGATCATCTTCAGCCGCACCCAGTTTGGCCGTGACGTCATCGCGGTCGGCGGCAACCCCGAGGCCGCCCGTGTCTCCGGCATCAGCGTGCCCAAGACCCGTGTGCTCGTCTCCGCGCTGCTGGGCGTGACCATCGCCGTCACTGCGCTGGTCTCCTGCGGCCGTGTGGCCTCCGCCCAGACCACGCTGGGCGGTGACACCGTCATGGACATCATCGCGGCGGTTGTCATCGGCGGCACCCCGATGGGCGGCGGCAGCGGCACGGTGGTCGGCACCCTGTTCGGCTGCCTCGTCATCGGCCTGATCAGCAACGGCCTGAACCTGCTGCGGGTCTCCAGCTTCTGGCAGATGGTTTCCAAGGGTGTAATCATTCTGGTCGCCGTCATTCTGGACGTTTACAGCGAGCGGATCTATGAGCGGATGCGCAACAGAGACTAATCAAACAACCAACTGGAAAGGTGTGAATACGGCATGGTGGATTTAAAAGCCAAGCCTTTTTATCTGGACGACGAGGCCTGTGCATGGGTCAATGATACGCTGTCCAAAATGACCGATGAGGACAAGATCGGCCAGCTGTTCTGTGAAATTCTGTGGGACCGTCCGGGCAGCGACCCGGAGGACCTGTTCGCCAACATCACCCCCGGCGGGATGATGTACCGCCCCTTCAGCGGCGCGCGGATGAACGAGGTCTCCCATATGCTGCAGCAGCGGTCCAAGATCCCGATGCTGATCGCCTGCAACCTCGAGCGGGGCGGCAGCGGCGGCAACGGCGGCATGACCGACGGCACCTATGTCGCCAGCCCGATGGGCGCCGCCGCCACCGACGACCCTGAGCAGGAGTACCGCCTGGGCCTCGTGGCTGCCCGCGAGGGCGCCGCGGCCGGCATCAACTGGACCTTTGAGCCGATCATCGACATTGACAGGAATCCCGAAAACCCGATCACCAACGTGCGCACCTTCGGCAGCGACCCCGACCGCATCATCCGGATGGCAAAGGCTTACATGGACGCCTGCCGCGAGCACAAGATTGCAACCACCATCAAGCACTTCCCCGGCGACGGGGTAGATTTCCGCGACCAGCATCTGATGGCCAGCGTGAACAGCCTGTCTGCCGACGAGTGGTTTGCCACCTACGGCAGGATCTATCAGGAGCTGATCGATTACGGCGCGCCGACCGTGATGGCGTCCCACATCCTTCAGCCGGCGCTCTGCCGGTATGTCAACCCCGAGATCCGGGACGAGGACATCCTGCCCGGTTCCCTCTCGAAGGAGCTGCTGCAGGGCATCCTGCGGGAGAAGATGGGCTTTAACGGCCTGATTGTCACCGATGCGACCCAGATGGTGGGCTTCACCTGTTCGATGCCCCGCCGCGAGGCGGTCCCCCTCTCGATTGAGCACGGCGCGGACGTCTTCCTGTTCACCATCGACCAGAAGGAGGACGTCGGTTATATGACCGAGGGCCTCAAGAACGGCCTGCTCAGCCGCGCGCGTCTGGACGAGGCGGTCACCCGCATCCTCGCGCTCAAGGCCTCGCTGGGCCTGCACCGCGGCAAAGAGCTGGTGCCGGACCTCTCCGAGCTGCAGAAGGTGCTGCGCTGCCCCGAGCATCTGCAGTGGGCCGCCGAACTGGCCGACCGCTGCGTCACGCTGGTCAAGGACCGCGAAGGGCTGCTGCCCCTCTCCCCGGCAAAGACCCCCAAAGTCAAGCTGATTATGGTCACCAACGAAAAGGTCGCCCCCGGCGACTTCCTGCCCGAGGTCAAGCTGTTCAAAGAACTGCTGGAAAAAGAGGGCTTTCAGGTCGACTACTTCAAGAACTGCGCCTACCCCGGCGCCGGCATCTCGCTTGCGGACTACCGCAAGGAGACCGACCTGCTGATCTACTACGCGAACATGAAGGTCAGCAGCAACCAGACCACCATCCGGATTGCCTGGGACGATTTCCTCGGCGAGGATTCCCCCAAGTATGTCTGCGATATCCCCACCCTGTTCCTCTCCTTCTCCAACCCCTATCATCTGACCGATGTGCCGATGGTGCGCACCTATATCAACGCCTACACCTCCAACGAGGCCACGGTGCGCGCGGTGGTCGAGAAGCTGATGGGCCGTTCGGAGTTCAAGGGCAAGAGCCCGGTGGATCCCTTCTGCGGTCTGTGGGACACCAAGCGGTAAGGAGGGGCTGTCATGTCGGTTTATGAGGTGCTGATGATCGTCTGCTTCGGCTTTGCTTGGCCGCTGAACGTCTATAACAGCCTTCGGACCCGTTCGACCAAGGGCAAAAACCTGCTCTTCCTCTCGATGATCCTGCTGGCCTACCTGTTCGGGATCCTGCACAAGCTCACCTACTCGCGTGACCCAGCGCTCTATTTCTACCTGTTCAACGCCGCGATGGTGCTTGCGGACTTTATCCTGTACTTTATCAACCGGAAAAAGGAGATCGCCTGCGGGCGCGCGGCGCGTTATCTGCAGGTGCTCAGCTGAGCGCCGCCTCTCCTCCATTCGGTCAAAATCAGCCGGGCGCTTGTATTCGCCCGGCTGATTTGCTACAATAAAGCTATACTTAAAAATAGTTTTGCAAAAATACTTTTCATTGGGGGCGGTGACATGGTGAGCCAACCGAAACTGATTTCCAACAAAAAGTTCAGTAATATCTCGGTCCGGCTGATCAATGAACAGCGGATCCTGCACCAGCTTTACTGGCATGGGCCCCAGACACAGCTGACGCTGCGCAATGAGCTGAAGCTGAGCTCCCCCACCATCACGCAGGCGCTGCAGGCATTTAAGGAGTGCAATCTGGTCATCGAGGGGGAGGAGATGGAGTCCTCTGGCGGGCGCAAGCCGCGGACCGTCGCCTTCAACCGGGACGCCTTTCACTCGGTCGGGGTGGAGATCCGCAAGCACCACATCGCGGTTGTCGTCATCGACATGATGGGGACCGTTTTGCGGGAAAAGACGATACGCCTGCCCTTTGAGAACACCCCCGCCTATTGGCGCTCCATCAACCAGACCATCCACGAGCTGGTGGAGCAGCAGCCGGAGCTGTGCCGGATCCTCGGCGTGGGCTTGGCCTTCCCCGGGGAGCTGACGTGGGACGGCAGCTCGATTGAGCGGGCGGTGGTGCTGGGGCTGCGCAATGAGCCGCTGGGCAATATCCGGCAGTATTTCGACTACGAGATTCGGATCGAAAACGCCGCCAACACCGCCGGCTTCGGTGCGGTTTGGCGCTCCCACGGGATACAGGATGCCGTCTATCTGATCGTCACCGACAACGGGATTGCCGGCTCGCTGATCGTCGACAGCCACATCTTTCAGGGGACCGGCGCCCACCGCAAGGTCGGCGCCTTCGGCCACATGGTCTTGGTCCCCGACGGCAAGCCCTGCTTCTGCGGCGGGAGGGGCTGCTGGTCGGCCTACTGCGCGCTGTCCAACCTGTTCGCGCGCTCAGACGATGACCTCGACCAGTTTTTCACCCGGGTGCGGGAGGGCGATCCCCTCTATGCCCAGCAGTGGGATTCCTATCTGACCTACTTCGCGCAGGCGGTGGGCAACATCCGGCTGGCGCTGGATATGGACATCATCATCGGGGGTAAGATTGCCCATTACCTCAAGGAATACCTGCCGGTGCTTGAGCAGAAGGTGGTCTCCCACCCCTCGCTGCAGGGGGACGGCGGCTTTTTGAAGATCGACGACATCCCCGGCAATTCGCTTGCGATTGGGGCCGCGCTGATCTTTGTCGACCGGATGCTCTCGGGCAAGCTGTCCCGTTATCCGCTGCCCTGACCGCGCCCGCCCCTCCTGTCGGGGCGCGCTTCAAAATTCCATTCTCACAGAAAAAGAGAGGGCGTATCCGCCCTCTCTTTTTTGCTTTATGATCGCGCTGCCCCTCCTGGACCCTCGCGGCGCCTCACAGCCCGCGTTCAATCCAGCCGTCTGCGGCCAGCTCCCAAACCGAGTGAAAGCCGCTCTCCCGCAGCAGGTCGAGCGCCTTGTCAAAACCAAAGGTCAGCGCCGCGGCAGAATGGGCGTCGGCGGTGACCGTCACCCGGCCGCCCGCCTCCCTGATCCGCCGCAGCAGAAACGGCGCCGGATAGGGCAGGCGCCGCCAGCCGCGGCTGACTGCGCCGGTGTTGACCTCCAGCATCAGATCATCCTCCAGCAGCGCGTCCAGCGCCTCCAGCGCCAACGCGCGGTACCGCGCATCTTCCTCATCGAAGAACCGCCCGCCCTCATTGAATTTGGTCATAAGGTCGAGGTGCCCGACAATCTCGGGCCGCAGCGCCCGCACCCACGGCACGAACTGCCGATAATAGGCCCGCACCAGCGCCAGCGCATCGCCGCTGAACCCCTCCCGGATGGCCTGCTCAAACAGCTGCGGGGTATCGTCCACCGTCCAAAAACGCCCCGCCGGGTCCTGCGCGGCATGGCTGCTGCCGATTCGGTAGTCCAGCTCCCCCGCCTGCACGAGCTGCTCGGGCGGCGTCTGGGTATCCAGCTCGATGCCGCAGAGGATCGAAAGCTGCCCGGCATAGGCCGATTGCAGCCGCCGGACCTCATCGCAGTACGCCCCCATCCGCTCCGGCGGGATGCCAAACCCCTCCTCGGGGACATACCCGTGCCCGGAAAACCCCAGCGTCTTGAGCCCCAGCGCCGCGGCTGTGGCCGCCATCGCCGCCGGGGTGTCCGCCCCGTCGCAGAAGGTGGTGTGGTTGTGCACGCTGGCGCGCAGCGGCAGCCTCTGCCCGCCGCTCACTGCATCCGCTCCTGCTTGACCTTGTGGTCGACAACGTGCCGCTTTTCCAGCTCCGCGGTGATCTCCTGAATCGAGATCCCAGACTCAACCATCAGCACCAGCACATGGTAAGCGAGGTCGGCAATCTCAAAGATGGTCTCCTCCCGGTCCCTCTTGGCGCCGGCGACGATGACCTCGGTGCACTCCTCCCCGACCTTTTTGAGGATCTTGTCCATCCCCTTCTCAAACAGGTAGGTGGTATAGCTGCCCTCTTTGGGGTCGGTCTTGCGGCCAGCAATCAATCGGTAAAGCCCCTCATAGCAGAAGGGCTTGAGCTCCTCGCTGACAAACACCGGCTGGAAGAAGCAGCTCTCTGCGCCGGTGTGGCAGGCGGGACCGCTCTTGATGACCTCGACCACCAGCGCGTCGGCGTCGCAGTCGGCGGTGATCGAGACGATCCGCTGGATGTTGCCGCTGGTCTCCCCCTTGCGCCAGAGGCACTGGCGGCTGCGGCTGTAAAAGCAGGTACGTCCTTCGGCGATGCTGATTGCAAGGCTCTCGGCGTTCATATAGGCGAGGGTCAGCACCTCTTTGGTGTAGTGATCCTGCACAATGGCGGGGATCAGGCCCTTCTCGTCAAACTTGAGTTCCACAGACATATTCTCTCTCTTTTCTGCCCCCACTGGGCGATTTTTGCGCCGATGCGCTCACAGCCGCATCTCGATCCCCTGCGCCCGCAGATACCGCTTGAGCGTCCCGATTTCGACCTCCTTGCGGTGGAAGATGCTGGCTGCAAGGCCGGCGTCCACGCCGGGATGCCCGGTGAACAGTTCGGCGAAATCCTCCATTTTGCCCGCGCCGCCGCTGGCGATGATCGGCACATCCACCCGCGCGGCGAGCGCATCGAGCAGCTCAAGGTCAAATCCACCCTTGACCCCGTCGGTGTCGATGCTGTTGGCGACAAGTTCCCCCGCGCCGTTTTCGACCCCGCGCTGCGCCCATTCCAGCGCGTCGATCCCGGTGTCCACCCGGCCGCCCTTGGCAAACAGCCGGAACTGGCCGTCCACCCGCTTGATGTCCATGCTCAGCACAACACACTGGTTGCCGTACCGCTGGGCCGCGCGGGGGATCAAATCGGGATCGTCAATCGCGCCGCTGTTGACGCTGACCTTGTCGGCGCCGCACTTGAGCACCCGGTCAAAATCATCCAGCGTTCGGATGCCGCCGCCGACGGTCAGCGGGATGAAGATCTCGCTGGCGACCCGGCGCAGCACCTCGGTGAAGATGCCCCGCCCCTCGACACTGGCGGTGATATCGTAAAAGACCAGCTCGTCCGCGCCGGCCTGATTATAATGGCGAGCCATCTCGGCCGGGTCCGCGACATCCTGTACCCCCTCGAAGTTGACCCCCTTGACCACCCTGCCGTCCCGCACATCGAGACAGGGGATAATCCGCTTTGTAATCATTGCTCTCTCCTCCCCGCTTGATTCTGTACCAGCGCGACCGCCTCGTCCAGCCGCAGCCGTCCGGTATAGAGCGCCTTGCCGAGGATCGCCCCCGCGACCCCCATCCCATCCAGCTGCACCAGCTCATCCAGCGCGCTGATCCCGCCGCTTGCCACCACCGAAAGGCCCTCGATCTCAGCGAGCCTGTGGTAGGCGGCAAGATTGGTCCCGGCGAGTTTGCCGTCCCGCGAGATATCGGTGTAGATCACGGTTTTCACCCCGCGCTGCGACAGCTCGCGGCAGAAGGCAAAGCTGTCGATCTCGGTTGTCTCCAGCCATCCGTGGGTGGCAACCCTGCCCTCCCGCGCATCCACCCCGACCGCGATCCGCTCGCCGTACCGCTTTACCATCCGGTCGAGGAACGCGGGGTCGGTGACCGCGGCGGTGCCGAGAATCACCCGGGAGACCCCCATCTCGAGGTACTCCGCCACCCGCTGCTCGGTGCGGATGCCGCCGCCGACCTCGACGAAGAAACCGCCCGCCGAGACAATCCCGCGGATGGTCTCAAGGTTCACCGGGGCGCCGTCCTTTGCGCCGTCAAGGTCGACCAGATGCAGGTTTCGCCCGCCCTGGCGCCGAAACGCCTCGGCGACCTGCTCGGGCCGGTCGCTGTACACCGTCATCTGGTCATAATCGCCCTGCACCAGCCGCACCGCTTTGCCGCCCCGCAGGTCGATTGCCGGAAATAGCTCCATCGCCCGCACCCCCTTACAGCTCGCTGAAGGCGCGCAGCATCCGCAGCCCGGCCTCTCCGCTCTTCTCGGGATGGAACTGGGTGCCGAGCACGCTGCCCGCACGCACCACCCCGGTGACCGGGATCCCGTACTCGCTGACCGCAAGGGTGCTCTGCTCGCAATCGGCCGCGTAATAGCTGTGGACGTAATAGACATAATCCTCATCGCCGGAGTACTTGAACAGCGGGTCCTCCTTTTTGAGGATCTGCAGCCGGTTCCAGCCGATGTGGGGGACCTTCAGCCCCGCGGGCAGCTTTTCCGCCAGCGGGACAACCTGACCGGGCACCAGCCCCAGCCCCTCGTGCTCGCCGTACTCATAGCTCTTGTCGAACAGCAGCTGCATCCCAAGGCAGATGCCCAGCAGCGGCTTGCCCTCTGCCGCCTGCTCCCGGATGGTGTCGACCAGCCCGGTGCTGCGCAGCTTTTCAATCGCGTCGGCAAACGCGCCGACCCCCGGCAGGATGATCCGGTCCGCCCGCTCAAGATCCTCCGCCTTTGCGGTGACCATCGTCTCCAGCCCGAGATATCGCAGGCTGGAGGAGAGGCTGAACAGGTTGCCCACCCCGTAATCAATGATTGCAATCATGCTTTTTTCCTCCTCCCAAATCCGCCGCGCGCCTCACAGCACGCCCTTGGTGCTGGGCAGCGCGTCGGGGCGGCGGCTGTCCATCGCCGCCGCAATTGCCATCGCCCGGCCAAATCCCTTAAACGCGGCCTCGAGGATGTGGTGGGTGTTTTTGCCCGCCAGCTGCTTTATGTGCAGCGTGAACTCCCCGCCGCGGCAGAAGCCGAGGAAGAACTCCTCCGCCAACTCACTGTCAAAGTCCCCGACCTTCTGCGCCGGCAGCGACAGCTCACAGCAGCAGGTCATCCGGCCCGAGAGGTCCACCGCAACCAGCACCAGCGCCTCGTCCATCGGCAGCAGGAAACTGCCGTACCGGTTGATGCCCCGTTTGTCCCCCAGCGCCTGCCGGAACGCCTGCCCCAGCACAATGCCGATATCCTCCACCGTGTGGTGATGGTCGACCCGGGTATCCCCCTTGCAGGTCACCGTCAGCCCAAAGCCGCCGTGGCGGGCAAACAGCTCCAGCATATGGTCGAGGAAGCCGCAGCCGGTGTCGACCGCGTACTGCTCCCCCTCCAGCGCGAGGGTGAGGCTGATATCGGTCTCGGTCGTTCTGCGCGCAATTGTCGCCTCTCTCATCTCTTCTCCTCCTCAAGGATCTCCTCCGCCGCCGCGAGGAAGGCATCCATCTCCTCATCGCTGCCGATCGAGATCCGCAGATAGTCCGCAATCAGCGGGTCATCCCAGTGCCGCACCAGAATCCCCTTCTCCCGCAGCGCGGCAAACAGCCGCCCGCCGGGGATCCCGTCATTTTTCGCAAAGACGAAGTTCGTCTTGCTCTCGAGCACGGTAAAGCCCATCTCCCGCAGCCGGTCGGTCACCCGCCGGCGGGTGGCGCAGATCTTCTCGGTGCAGGCTTTGAGATACCCCTCATCCTCCATCGCCGCGGTGCCTGCGAGGATTGCCAGCCGGTCGAGGTTATAGGGGTTGAAGCTGAACTTCATCCGCTGCAGGTCCGCGATCAGTTCCGGGCTGCCCAGTGCAAAGCCGATCCGCATCCCGGCCAGGCACCGGGATTTCGAGAAGGTCTGCACAATCAGCAGATTGTCAAACTCGCCCAACAGCGCCGCTGCGCTCTCCCCGCCGAAATCGACATACGCCTCATCGACGATCACGACATTGTCGGGGTTCGAGCGGGCGATCTCCCCGATCACCTCCAGCCCCAGCGCATAGCCGGTGGGGGCGTTGGGGTTTGCCAGCACAACATTGGTCCCGCATCCGATGTAGTCGTCGGGGTCGATTGTGAAGTCCGCCCGCAGCGGCACCGCCTCATACCGCACCCCGAACAGCCGGGCAAAGACGGGGTAAAACCCATAGCTGAGCGCCGGGAACCGGAACCGCTTCTCCTCCCCGCCGAATGCGAGGAAGGAAAATGCCAGCACCTCATCGCTGCCGTTGCCGACAAAGACCTGATCCTCCCCCACCCCAAACCGGCGGGCAATCGCCGCAATCAGCGGCCGGGCATCCGGGTCGGAGTAAAGCCGCAGCTTTGCGGCCTCCTCCCGGTTGATCGCGTCCAGCACCCCCGGGGCGGGGGGATAGGGGCTCTCGTTTGTATTCAGCTTGATATACTGCCGCCCCTGCGGCTGCTCGCCCGGTACATAGGGCTCTATCGACTCAAATTTCTGGCTGAGAAACCGGCTCATCCACTACTCCTCCTCCGCGTCCGGACGGGCATCCGCCGGACGCCGCTTTTTTTACTCTTTCTTTCCCTTTTCTTCAAACCGGATCGCGACGCTGCGGCCATGGGCGTCGAGGCCCTCCCGCTGTGCGAACTCGACCACCCGGTCGGCGACCTTTTCCAGCGCGTCGGGGCTGTAATAGAGGAAGCTGCTGCGCTTGACGAAATCGTCCACCCCAAGCGGGCTGGAGAACCGCGCGGTGCCGCTGGTGGGCAGGGTATGGTTCGGCCCGGCAAAGTAGTTGCCCAGCGCCTCGGGCACATGGCGGCCGAGGAAGATGCTGCCGGCATTCTTGACGCTGGGCAGCAGCGCGAACGGGTCGGCTACCGAGAGCTCGAGGTGTTCGGGCGCGATCAGGTTCGCGATCTCCACCGCCTGGGCGAGGCTGTCGGTCAGGATGATCTTGCCATTCTCGGCGATGCTCGCCGCCGCGATCTCCCGCCGGGGCAGCAGCGCGAGCTGCCGCTCGAGCTCCTGCGCAACCGCCTTGGCCAGCGGCTCGCTGTCGGTGACCAGCACCGCGCTGGCCAGCTTGTCATGCTCCGCCTGGCTGAGCAGGTCGGCCGCCACCCACGCGGGGTTGCAGCCGCCGTCGGCCACCACCAGGATCTCGCTGGGGCCAGCGATCATGTCGATGTCCACAAGACCGAAGACCTTGCGCTTTGCGGTCGCAACAAAGATGTTGCCCGGGCCGACGATCTTGTCCACCCGCGGCACGCTCTTTGTGCCGTAGGCGAGCGCCGCCACCGCGCCGGCGCCCCCGAGCTTGAAGATCCGGTCCACCCCCGCGACCTTTGCCGCGGCGAGGATCTCCGCCTTGACGCCGCCGTCGGGCGGGGGCGGGGTGACCATCACGATCTCCTTTACCCCGGCGAGCTTTGCGGGCACGACGTCCATCAGCACGGTGCTGGGATAGCTCGCGGTGCCTCCCGGCACATAGACCCCCACCCGCTCAATCGGGGTGTACCGCTGGCCCAGCACGATGCCGGGCTGGTCGGTGATGACAAAGTCGTCATGCAGCTGGCGGCGGTGGAAGGCTGCGATGTTGTCCCGTGCCATCTCAAGGGTCTTTTGGAACTGCGGGTCCACCGCCTCCCACGCCGCCGCGATCTCCGCATCGGACACCTCGAGGGCGGTCAGCTTGGCGCGATCGAGCTTCTCGGCGTACTCAAACAGCGCCGCATCCCCCTCCTTGCGCACCCGCTCAAGGATCTCGTCGACAATTCTGGAGACGTCCTCCTCCGCCCGGATGTCCCGGTTGAGGATCTGGGAGAGGGGCACCTCGTCCGCTTTGAGAATCTTAATCATACCTTTATCACTCCGTTCAGTTTTTCGGTCATCTGGGTGATGATCTCGTTTTTAAATTTAAAGCTGGATTTGTTCGCGATAAACCGGGCGCTGATCGGCATAAACTCGACGAGCACCTTGAGGTGGTTTTCCCGGATGGTGGTGCCGCTCTCGACGATGTCGACAATCACATCCGAGAGGCCGAGCAGCGGCGCAAGCTCGATGCTGCCGTTGAGCCGGATGATCTCGATGTCCCGGTTGAGGGAGGCGTAGTAGCGCTTTGCGATATTCTCGAATTTGGTCGCCACCCGCAGGGTTCGGCTGGTGTCCTCCCGGTAGTCGCTTCGGGCGGCAACCGCCATCCGGCAGCGCCCGATGCCGAGGTCCAGCAGCTCATACAGGTCGGGGCTGCTCTCCTCCAGGATGTCCTTGCCCACAATCCCGACATCGGCGGCCCCGTGTTCCACATAGATCGCCACATCGCTGGGCTTGACCAAAAGGTACCGCACCCCCGTCGCGGGGTTCTCAAAGACCAGCTTCCGCCCGTCCTCCCGGATCTCGCGGCAGTCATAGCCGATGCTCTCGAGCAGATTGTAAACCTTGTCCCCCAGCCGCCCCTTGGGCAGCGCGATGTTCAGCAGGTCATTCACCCTGCAGCCCTCCTTCCTGCACGCCCTGTCCGGTCACCAGCAGCTGGCGCTCCCAGTGCAGGCCAAACGCATCCTCCTCCTGCGACAGCGCGCGCGCCCGCAGCCCGGTATCTGCAGCCTGTGAGACCGCCCCGACAACCGCGGCTGGGTCGGCGTCCTTTGTGTAGCGGACTAAGAGGTCAATGTCCGCGCCGCCCCGCGTCTCCGGCAGGCGGCCGATCTCGGACAGGTCCAGCGCAAATCCGATGCCGCCGCCCCGCTTGCCGAATTTTTTGAGGATGTTATCATACCGCCCGCCGGTCAGCACCGCCCGCGGCAGCCCCTCGAGATAGCCCCGCAGCAGCATCCCGTTATAATAATCGGTGTGTCCCGCCAGTGAAAAGTCCAGCTGGATCCGGGCGGCGTGCTCCTCGCACACCGCGCCGCGCAGCGCCTGCAGCTCGCCCAGCGCATCGGTCATCTCCTCGCTGCGGCACAGCGCCTTCGCCCGCGCCATCGTCTCCTCCCATGGCCCGTACAGCCCGGCCAGTGCGGCGAGGGCGTCTGCGTCCGCATCACTAAGACCCGCCTCGGCGGCAGCCGCCGTCAGGGCCGGGCGGTTCTTCTGTCCCAATGCGGTCAGAGCCCGCGCCCGCAGCCCGTCCCGCAGCCCCAGCGCGTCAAGCATCCCCACCGCAAACCGCATATCGCTGATCTCAAGCAGCCACGCGGGGCCAAACGCCTCCAGACTCCGCGCCGCGAGCAGCAGGATCTCGGACATTGCGCAGCGGTCGATCATCCCGATGTACTCGATCCCCATCTGGCTGATCTCCTTAAAGGTGTGGCTCTCGGTGCTGGGGCGGTAAATCGTCTCGGTGTAATACAGCTTTTCTGCGGCGGCGGGCTGTTTTGCCGCATGGCGCACGATGCTGAGGGTGACATCCGGCTTGAGCGCCATCAGCCGCCCGTCCAGATCGGTGAAGACAATCACGTTCTCGCTGGACAGAAAGTTTTTGTTGTCCATATAGAGGCTGTACTCCTCAAACTGCCCCATCCGGTACTTGCGGTATCCATATCTCTCATACATCCCCCGCAGCGCGAGACCCGCACGCTCGGCGCGGGTCAGCGGATCATAGGCCTGCAGCATCTCGTTTCCTCCCGTTTGCTTTATTATAGTAGAGTGATAATGTGGTAGACTGATAAAGTAATTATACACCCCTGCCCTTTTGATTTCCACCATTTTTTTGCTGATTTGGGGCAGTTTTGCCCCCGGTTTTTCGTGCACAGCCACAATTTGCGGGCGGCCGTCACAGCAAAAAACCGACAGGGCCTTCAGCGCGGTGTGGATAGGAACAGCGCCTTTGCCTCTGCCGGTCTGTTTTGTCATTTGCCTTTCGCATCCCGGTCGGCGTACCGGTCGCCGGGCACCTGCCGGCTCACCAGCCGCTGGGCGGTATTCTCCCGCGCCAGCGCGTAGACCACCGAGGCTGCCGGCACCATCAGCAGCATCCCGAGGATACCCATTGTGCTGCCGCCGACGGTCACCGCCACCATCACCCACATCGCGGGCAGGCCGATGGAGCTGCCCACCACCCGGGGATAGATGAGGTTGCCCTCGATCTGCTGCAGCACCAAGAAGAGGACAACGAACCAGAGCGCCTGCATCGGGTCGACGACAAGGATCAAAAACGCGCCCACAAAGCAGCCGATAAAGGCGCCGAACATCGGGATCAGCGCCGTCACCGCGACCAGCACCGCAACCAGCATCGCGTAGGGCAGGCCGAACAGGCTCATCGTCACAAAGAACATCGTCCCGAGGATGACCGCCTCAAGGCACTGCCCGGTGAGGAAGCGGGAAAAGGTCCGCTCGGTCAGCGCGGTCACATAGATAACCCGGTCCGCCCGCGCAACCGGCAGCCAGGCATAGAGCACCCGCCGCGCCTGCACCCCGAGATGCTCCTTGTCAAACAGCAGGTACAGCGCAAAGATCGCGCCCATAAAGAAGTTGAATACCCCGCTGAACACCGAGGTGGCAATGCTCATGGTGGAGTCGAGGATCGAGGTCGCGCCGTTCTGCAAAAAGCCCATTGCCGAATCGGCGATCTTTTTCCAGTCCAGCTGCAGCGCTTCGATCAGCTCCCGCAGCTGCGGGGCCCAATCCTCCAAAACGCCGGCCTGCTTTTGCACCCGCTCAAAAAAGGCGGGCATCTGCTGCCCGATCACTGCGAGGGTGCGCCCCAGCTCGGGCAGGACAATCCAAGAGAGGGTCACCCCCACCGCGCAAAAGCAGAATAGGGTAATCATCAGCGCGGCCGCCCGCGCCGCGCCGCCGGGACGGCTGTTCTTGAACAGGAAGCGCCGCAGCAGCCGCTCGATTGCGCGGGTCGGCACATTGAGGATAAAGGCGATCACCAGCCCAACCAAAAACGGCGCCAAAATCCCCGCAAGGGCGCCCAGCAGCTCCAGCGCCACCTTGGCGTTGTCCAGCAGCCATGCAAAAAGAATCAGCCCGGCAATCCCCAGCAGGATCCGGATCCAAAATTTGCTCTCCCGTCTCATGGTGTCCTCCCTTTTCCCGCCGCATGGGTCGCGCCGTCTGCGCGGGTCCCGCGCAGCATTCCGCCGTGCGGCGTTATCCACATCATACCGCATTTCCCCGCACCGCACAAGGCTGCGGCAAAAATTGCAGGGATCCCGACCGCACGGCATGGCGGAAGAGGGGCATCCGGATACTCCTCCCTCCTCCTCGCGCCGTCCCTTTTTTGCTGCAGGCAGCTTCTTTTTGGGTCCGCCTTGCGGTCGCGGCTGTGCGCCCCCCTCCGCACCGTCCGCCGCGGCGCGGCCTTCGGGGGGCGCGGCGGACCTGCGTCCTCCCCTCCGGCTTTTTCGCCTACTGTCTCCCCTGCTCATAGCGGAGGCTCCTCCGCCAAAGGTATTTCCCGCAAAATCTCCCTTCCTCTCGCCGGATCTGCGTTTGCAATCAACCGCGTTTCCTTTATAATAGGAAAGAGCCCCGCCCCCTGCGGCGGCGCGGGGCAAAGCACAAAAAGGGGGAGCGATGATCTTGGCACAGAACACGGTGGTGGGGCGCTTTGCCCCCAGCCCGAGCGGGCGGCTGCATCTGGGCAACCTGTTCTGCTCCCTGCTGGCATGGCTCTCCGCCAAGCAGCAGGGCGGGCGGATCCTGCTGCGGATTGAGGACCTCGACCCCGCCCGCTCGCGGCGGGAGTTCACCGACCAGCTGCAGCGGGACCTCGAATTTTTGGGCCTGTTTTGGGATGAGGGCGGCGCCGGCGCGTCCGGCCCCCATGCCCCCTATGAGCAGAGCCTGCGGGGCGATTTCTATGAGCAGATCCTCACCCGGCTGCGCCGGCAGGGATTGGTCTACCCCTGCTTTTGCTCCCGCGCGCAGCTGCACGCGGCGAGCGCGCCCCATGCGGCGGATGGGGAGGTTGTCTATCCCGGCAGCTGCCGCGGCCTGACCGAGGAGGAGATCCGCCGCCTTACCCTTGTGCGCACGCCTGCGCTGCGGCTGATGGTTCCGGATGAGGCCCTCTCCTTCACCGACCGCCACTACGGCTGCTGCAGCCAGAACCTCGCGCGGGAGTGCGGGGACTTCATCCTTTGCCGGTCGGACGGGGGCTTTGCCTATCAGCTGGCAGTGGTCGCGGACGATGCCGCGATGGGGGTCACCGAGGTGGTGCGGGGGCGCGACCTGCTCTCC
>CALXBJ010000076.1 GCA_944386515.1 uncultured Pygmaiobacter sp. | reverse complement strand
GGGATGTCAAGCAGAGCATCTACCGCTTCCGCAAGGCGATGCCCGAGATCTTTATCGAGAAAAAGGACACCTTCGCCCGCTACGACGGGCATCATTACCCCGCGTCGCTGACCCTGGAGCACAACTTCCGCTCCTCAACCGGGGTCATCCGGGGGATCAACTACCTGTTCTCACAGCTGATGTCCCGCGCGGTGGGGGAGCTGGACTACGCCGGCGGCGAGCTGCTGGTAGCGGGCGCCGCGGCACAGGAGGCCGGCCTGCCCCCGCCCGAGCTGCTGGTGGTCGACGTCTCGGATTCCCCGCTGTTTGGGGAGGCGGACGCCGTCGCCGCCGAGATCTGCGGCATGGTCGCGCGGGGCGCGCAGGTGCGGGACGGCGCGGGCGGGCTGCGCCGGTGCGGCTTTGGGGATTTCTGCATCCTGCTGCGCTCGCCGCGGGCGTCGGCGCAGCTGTTTGCCGACGCGCTGACCGCGCGGGGCGCGCCGGTTTACACCGACCTCGGGGAGGGGGTGCTCTCGCTGCCGGAGGTGCAGCCGCTGCTCGCCGCGCTGCGGGTGCTGGACAACCCCGCGCAGGATATCCCCCTCGCGGCGGTGCTCACCAGCCCGATGTTCGACTTTTCCAGCGGGGAGCTGGCCGCGCTGCGGGAGAAGGAGCCCCAGCGCAGCCTCTGGGCGGCGCTGCGGGCCGGCGAGGGCGAAAAGGCGCGATCCGCCTGCCGGCTGCTGGATGCGGCGCGGGACGCGGCGGCCTTTCTGCCGGCGGATGGGGTCTGCCGGCTGCTGCTGGAGAAGACCGGCTACCTGCTCGCGGTGCAGGCCGAGCCGGGCGGCGAGGACGCCGCCGCGGCCAGACGGGCCGCGCTGGCCGAGTTTGTGCGGATGGCGGCCGACTACGCCGCGTCGGGCAGCGGGGGGCTGTCCGGCTTCCTGCGGCGGGTGGACAGCGCGCTTGCCGCCGGCATCCGCCCTGCCGCCGGCGGGGCAAAGCCGCCCGAGGGGTATGTCAAGATCATGAGCATCCACCGCTCGAAGGGGCTGGAGTTCCCGGTCTGCATCCTCGCGGACACCGCCCGCCAGTTCAACCGGCGGGATCTGTACACCGCGCCGGTGCTGCGGCACACCCGGCTCGGGGTGGGGATTTGCCTGCGGGCGGAGGGCGGCGCGCGGTACCCCACCGGCCCCCAGCGGGCGATCCGGCAGGCGCTCGAGCAGGAGCAGCTGTCGGAGGAGATGCGGGTGCTGTATGTCGCGCTGACCCGCGCGAAGGACCGGCTGCTGCTGACCGTCGCGGCAAAGGACCCCGCCCGGATGCTGGAAAAGCTCTCCCTCACATTGCTGGGCGCGGGGGGGCTGACCCCCGCCGTCGCTGCGGGTGCGGCGAGCTTTGGCCAGTGGCTGTGCATGGCGGCGCTGCTCCACCCCGCGGCCGACGGGCTGCGACGGGCGGCGGGCGGCGCGCTGCTGCCGATTGCCGCGGCAGAGGAGGACTCCCTCGCCGCCCGCATCTGCACAGCGCCCCCCCACGCCGCCGCGGCGGCGGAGGAGGCATCCCCCGCCCACACCGCGCCGCCCGACGCGGCGCTGCTCGCCGCGCTGCGGGAGAGCTTTGCGTGGCAGTATCCCCGCGCGGCGCTGCTCGGGGTACCGGCGAAGGTGTCGGTCACCTCGTTGGTGCGGGCCGAGACCGACGCGCCCCCCGCGCCGCCAAAGCGTCCCTCCTTCCTCTACGCGACGGGGCTCTCGGCCGCCGAGCGGGGCACCGCGCTGCATGAGGTGCTGCAGTACGCCGACTTCGCGGCGGCGCGGGCCGACCTCGAGGGGGAGCTGGGGCGGCTTGTCGCGCAGGGCTTTGTCACCGCCGTCACCGCGGATGCCGCCGACCGGCGCGCGCTCGCAGCCTTTCTGCAAAGCCCGCTGATGGACCGGATGCTCGCCGCCGACCGGCTGCTGCGGGAGTACCCCTTCTTCACCCGGATCCCGGCGGGCAGCGCGGCGGCAATCGACGGCCCCCTCGCCGCCGAGCCGGTGCTGGTGCAGGGGGTGGCCGACTGCGTGATCGAAAAGGGGGGCGAGCTGTATCTGGTCGACTACAAGACCGACCGGGGCAAATCCACCGACGCGCTGCGCCGGCGCTACGCGCCCCAGCTCGCCCTCTACCGGCAGGCGCTCTCCCGCCGGCTGGGGCTGCCGGTGGTGGGCGCGAGCCTTTACGCCTTCGCCCTCGGGCGGGAGATCGAGGTCTTCTGAGCGGGAAGCGGCCGCGGGGGCGCGGCCTGCCCGGGCTGCGGGGGGCACCTCCATTTCGAAAAGCTAAAATCGGATTTGACTTTGGCCCGCCTGCGGGGAAGGGGCGCGGAGTTGCTGCCGTCCCGCCGGGCGGTGCAGGCCGGCCGCGCACCGGCGCGCCCCGCGCCGTTTCGTCCCGTTTCGCCGCGCGGATGGCGGCAAGATTTCTAACGAATGAAAACAGCAAAAAAGCGACAAAAGCCGGCTGATGCAAAAGGCGCCCCGGTCCCAAGATGGGACCGGGGCGCCTTTGTGCGTGTGCGTGCGTGCGGTGCAAAGCGGCTTCAGCCCGCCGCGCGGGCGCGGATTTGGAGGATGTGCGGCGGCCGACCCGCCGGCTCTGTGCCCCGCCCGCGGCCCCCTCGGCAGCGGCGATTTCACCGCGCCGCCCGCCGCGCGGGTGCAGACGGTTTTCCGCGGGGACAAAAATTTCCGGCAGGCTTCACCGCCCCGCGGGCGGCGGGATTCTCCTCCCCCCCCCCTAAAAAGGGGGCCGGCAGATCGGCAGCCGCCCCCGCCCGCGGCGGCTTTCAAGGTGCGCAAGATACCGCAAAAAAGGCTCAGCCCTGCCCGCTCTCGGGCAGCAGGCCGCTGCGGTAGGCCGCAAGCAGCTCTTCCAGCTCGGCGATCTGCTCGCGCAGCAGCGCGCCGTTGTCGGTGTCCGCCACCCGCAGCCGGCGGGGCATCGGCTCGACCACCTGCACCTTGGGGGCGCTGGCGGCGGGGTTCTGGCCGATCTCCTCGAACGGGCGGTGCTCGGCCAGCGCGAGGTGGTGGGAGTTGAAGATCAGGGTGTACCCCCCGATCCCGGTGCGGCCGTGGTAGGCCTTCGAGATGCCGCCGTCGATGATGTACAAAAGGCCGTCCCCCTTGCGGGGATGCTCGCCGGCGCGCACCGGCACATGGCCGTTGACGATGTGGGAGCGCTGCGCCGACAGGCCGAACTCGGTCAGGATCGCCTCGCAGGTCTCCCGCTGCTCGATCTGGGTGTAATAGGGGTCGAGCACCTCCTGCCAGAGGGACTCGTCCTCGGTGAAATACCGCTCAAAGGTGGCCAGCTTGCTCTTGCCGAACAGCGGCGAGCGCGGCCCGCACCACAGATACCAGATATAGTCCAGCGCCTCCTCCCGCGCGGGGTCGCCCGGCGCGCCGAAAAAGGCGGTGTGCAGCTTGTCGTCGATCGCGTCGAGGTAGGCCCGGCCGGACAGCGGCCTCCCGTCCAGCACCACCGTGTCAAAGCCGCCCTCCTCCCGCATCGGGATGCAGCCGTGGTAGAGCAGGTTGCCGTTGCAGACCTTGTACATCCCGCCGTG
>CALXBJ010000075.1 GCA_944386515.1 uncultured Pygmaiobacter sp. | reverse complement strand
TGTCCACATACTGCTTGGGGGTCACGCCCGCGGCGGCGGCCTTGTCCTGAATTTTCTGGCCGTGCTCGTCGGTGCCGGTGAGGAACATCACCTTTTTGCCCTGCATCCGCTTGAAGCGGGCCAGCGCGTCGCAGGCCACGGTGGTGTAGCTGTGGCCGATGTGCAGCTTGTCGCTGGGGTAGTAGATGGGGGTCGTGATGTAGAATGTCTTTTGCTCCTGCATGAATACTCCCCCTCAAGATGGTAAACGGGCCGGCGGCCCGCAAAGGCATGGTTTTGTGGGTATCAGTGACGGCGCAGCTTGCTGCGCAGCCGCAGCGCGGCATCCATCGCGGCGTTGACCGCGGGGTTGTAGACCACCCGGAACTCCCCGGCGGTGGTCACGATCTCGCCGGTGAAATTCTGCTTGAAGCCCAGCACGTTGTACAGCTGCTGGCTGTCCTCGGGCCGGACGGCGACCCCCTGCATATCGTAGATGCGGCAGCCGGTGGAGAGCGCCCAGCGCATCATCTCCCACTGCAGCAGATAGGTCGCGCGCAGCTTGCGCAGCTCGTGCTCGTCGCTGGAGCAGCCGTAAACATGGGCGGTCTTGCCGGCGTAGTTGACCGAGAGGCCGCCACAGATCGGCCGCCCGTCGGGCGAATAGCACATATACAGCCGCGCGTTTGCGGGGAAGGCCCGCAAAAAGCCGGCGAGATACTCCTTTGGCCGGATCGAGAAGCCCTGCCGCTCGCCGGTCTCGGAATAGACCTTGTAAAAGTCGTCAAGGCAGTCCTCGCCAAAGCGGCAGGTGACCCCGTGCTTTTCGGGGTAGCGGATGTAGTACCGCGTCTCCCGCACAAAGCCGGCCAGCAGCTGCTCCTCGCTCAGCCCCTCAAGATAGGGCAGCATATAGTTGTAGCGGGGCTGGATGGTGTCCTTAAACGCGGCATCCGGGGTGAAGTCGCACCCCAGCGAGCGGAACACCTCGATGTGCTCCTCGTCCCCCTCAAGGATGTAGGGGTCCATCTTCAGGATGTGGGCGTGGTACTTCTTCGCCACCTCCTTGGCCCCCGCCAGCAGGTCGGCAATCGTCTCCCTGTCGCCGTAGTCGCAGACCGGGCCGCGGGGCGCGTACATCAGCGCGCCGGGCCCCATCGGCATGATGAGGATGCTCATGCTGCCGCGCAGCCGCCCGTCCTGCGCGCGGCTGACCACGATCTCATGCTTCCAGTTCGGCTTGACCTTGGCCCACGCGGGGCTTTGCATAAAGCAGCCGGAGGGGTGGTGGCTGACAAAGGCCTCCACCTCGCCGTACTGCGATGGTTGTAACAGTTCCAAATTCAGTCGTCCCCTTTGCGCCGGCCCTCCGCGGCCGGGTGCTTGGGACAGGCGGCGCCCCGTCGGGAGGGCCGGCTTGTCCCGTATAATCATATAGTATAGCACAACGGCGGTTGTTTTACCACCTGCGGGAGGTGTATAATTAAACTGAAATTCGGGCCGATTTTGCCCGGGATTTCGGCAAAATCAGCGGCGAAAACCCCTTTGGGAGGAGGCGCGGGAGATGATTAAGGTCACCGGCGGGGTGTTCCAGCTGGACACCGCCCACACCAGCTATCTGTTTGAGGCAAAGGACGGGCTGCTGCAGCAGCTGTACTACGGCCCGCGGATCACCGCGGCGGACCCCGCGCCGCTGCGGACCAAGACGGCGGCGGGCTACGGCGGCGAGGTGTTCTACCGGCCGTCGCTGGGCGCCCTCTCGCTGGACAGCCGCCCGCTGGAGATTGCCCCCGCCTGCAAGGGGGATTTTCGGCGGGGGATGCTCTCGGTGCAAAGCCCTGAGGGCTTCACCGCCGACCTGACCTATCAGGGCTATGAGATCACCGACACGCTGCCCGCGCTCGAGGGGCTGCCCGGCCCGCACGGGGCGGACGGCTGCCTGAGCGTGACCCTCGCCGACCGGCGCGGACTGACCGTCGAGCTGCTGTACGGGGTGTTTGAGGAGGCGGACGTGATCCTGCGTGGGATGCGGCTGACCAACGGCACCGCCGCGCCGCTGACCCTCTTGCGGGCGCTCAGCTTCCAGCTCGACCTGCCCGGCAGCGGCTGGACCCTGACCACCCTCGACGGCGCATGGGCGCGGGAGCGGATGGTCACCGAGCACCGCCTCGGGCCGGGGACCCTCGCCTTCGGCAGCCGCACCGGCGCGTCCTCCAACAAGACAAACCCCTTCTTTATGCTCTGCGAGGACGGCGCGGGGGAGTTCTTCGGCCGGTGCTACGGCTGCAACCTGATCTATTCGGGCAGCTTTGAAGGCTCGGCCGAGCTGTCGACAATGGGCTTTGTCCGGCTGATGGAGGGGGTGCAGAGCGACGGCTTCAGCTGGCCGCTCGCCCCCGGGGAGCGGTTCGACGCGCCGTGGGCAGTGCTGACCTGCTCGGACGTGGGCAAAAACGGGATGAGCGGGAATATGCACCGGTTTGTAAAGCGGCATATCCTGCCCCCCGCCTTTGCCGAGGCCGAGCGGCCGGTGGTGCTCAACAACTGGGAGGCGACCTACCACGATTTCAGCGAGCGGCGGCTGCTGCAGCTGGCAAAACAGGCCGCGGCGGTCGGGGTCGAGCTGTTTGTGCTGGACGATGGGTGGTTCGGCGCGCGCAGCAGCGACCGCGCGGGGCTGGGGGACTACAAGGTCAACCGCAAAAAGCTGCCCGGCGGCCTTGCCGGCCTCGCTGCAAAGGTCAACGCGCTGGGGATGGAGTTCGGCCTTTGGATGGAGCCGGAGATGGTCAACCGGGACTCCGACCTCTACCGCGCCCATCCCGACTGGGCGGTCGCGGTGCCCGGCGTCGAGCCGAGCGAGGGGCGCAACCAGCTGGTGCTGGACCTGTGCCGGGACGAGGTGCGGGACTATATCGTCGAGCAGGTGGTCGCGACCATCCGCAGCGCCAATATCAAGTATGTCAAATGGGATATGAACCGCCATGTCTCGGACAACTATTCCCCCGCGCTCGACGAGCAGGGGCGGTTCGGCTACCGGTTTACACAGGGGGTGTACGACCTCTTTGCCCGGATCACCGCCGCCTGCCCCGAGGTGCTGTTTGAGGGCTGCGCCTCGGGCGGGGACCGGTTCGACCTCGGGGTGCTCTGCTATATGCCCCAGATCTGGACCAGCGACGACACCGATGCCTACCAGCGCCAGCTGATCCAGACCGGCACCAGCTACGGCTATCCGCCCTGTGTGATGTCGGCCCATGTCTCGGCAAGCCCCAACCATCAGGCGGCCCGCCAGTCCCCGCTGGAGGGGCGGTTTGACGTCGCGGCCTTCGGGGTGCTGGGGTATGAGCTGGATCTCACCGTCGCCTCGGCGGCGGAAAAGAAGGTCATCCGCCAGCAGATCGCCTGGTACAAGGAGCACCGCAAACTGCTGCAGCAGGGGGCGTTTTACCGGCTCAAAAGCCCGTTTGGCCCCGGCGACACCCGGGGGCTGACCGCGCGGGAGACCCAGTGGATGGTGGTATCGCCCGACAGGAGCGAGGCGGTGGTGGGGGAGCTGATGGGGCTGATGGTGCCAAACAGCGCCAAGCCGCCGCTGCGGATGTGCGGGCTGGACCCCGCCCGGCTGTACGAGGTCCGGGTGCGCAGGGAGGCGATCAACATCAAGACCTTCGGCAGCCTGATCAACCAGATCCTGCCTCTGCGGGTCAACACCGAGGGGCTGCTGATGCACGCCGCGAGCGGGCTGTATATGATGCCCTGCGAGGAGGAGAGCTATACCGCCTACGGGGACCTGCTGATGCGGGCGGGGGTCCATCTGCAGCAGGCGTTCACCGGCACCGGCTACAACGACGCGGTGCGGCTGATGCCGGACTTTTCCGGCCGGCTGTACACGCTGCGCGCGCTGGCGCCCCCCGCCGTGGCGGGGCGGGGTGAAAAGCAGGAAAATTGCGGCTGCGGCGCGGATTGTTCTTGACAAATCCGCCGGCGGTGGCATAAACTAAATATGGTTACGCGGAAATGGCGCAGCGCATCGGTCTGCGCCATTTTTTGCGGCATTTTATCTTGCAGGAAAAGGAGTGTGAAACGTCCGTGGAAGGCGACCCTAAACCCCGAAGTTGCAATAATTACGCCGGCGCTGCCGGTGTTCCCGCGGACGCGCCGCGCCCCTGAGAGCACCTGCCCCCGCCGGGAAAGCAGGTGTGAAATGATTGATATCTACATGACCAACCCGGCCAACGGCGCCCTGTCCGAGCAGGAGAAGATTCTGCCCGGCAGCTGGGTGCATCTTTGCGACCCCACCCCGGAGGAGATTGGCCGGGTCTCGAGCGCGCTCTCGATCGACCGCGATTTCCTGATGGCGGCCCTCGACGAGGAGGAGCGAAGCCGCTTGGAGGTGGAGGACGGCACTACGCTGGTGCTGGTGGACACCCCCACCGTTGAGACGCAGGGGCCGAACTTTGTCTACAACACGCTGCCGTTCGGCATCATCCTCACCGAGGAGAACATCGTCACCGTCTGCCTCAAGGAGGTCGCGCTGCCCCGCGCCTTCACCGAGGGTCTGGTCAAGGGGCTGAATACCCGCAAGAA
>CALXBJ010000074.1 GCA_944386515.1 uncultured Pygmaiobacter sp. | reverse complement strand
CGCACCCGCTCGGCCCCCTTCAGGCTGGAAATGCTCTCGTTGTCGTATATCGGTTGCTTTTTGGGCATGGTTGCCTCCTGTCGTCCTTGTCTGAAATGCGCTCAAAACCGCGGGGAAAGCTGCGGCGCGCCGCGGCTCTCCCCGCAGCCTGAAGTCCCTTCCCCTTTGCCCTCTCTTCAAACGCCCGATTGGGCCGCAGCGAAAAAGCGGCGGGGCGAAAGGGGCGAAAGGTCGCCCCTGCACGGCGGGCCAACCGCTCTCCGGCCGCAGAAGCGGTGCGGCAGCTCGGCGCGCCGCCAAAGGGCCTATTCTTTTATTATAGCATTCAATTCCCGGTCTTTGTCAAGGATTCGTCCCGTCCGCACGCGCCGCGGGATTTTTGCCGCAGCGGCGCGCAAAAAATCCCGCGGGCATTTTCCCCGGCAGTGCGTCTTTTGACAAAGGGCGCAGTCCAAAAGAGCGCAAAAAGTACGGGCCGGAAAAGCCCAGCCCGTACTCTTATATCTTGATTGGAACGGTGTTCAGTCCCCGCTCTGCGCCGGGTTTTCCGGTGTGTCCTCCGCAGGCTTTTCCGGCTCCGCGCGCTTGGCCTCTTCCTCTGCGGGATGGGGTGCGTCCTGCATCTCCTCCTGCGGGTTCTGCGGCGCTTCGGGCTGTGCCGGCTGTGCAGGCTCCTCCATCGCGGGCAGCTGCCCGCCCTCCATCAGGATGCGGAACTCCTCACCGGACAGGGTCTCGCGCTCCAGCAGCGCCTCGGCAACCCGATGCAGCTGGTCCATGTGCCGCTTGAGGATCTCCGCGCACTGGTCATAGGCGTCGTCAATCAGCTCCCGCATCTCGGAGTCAATCTCCGCCGCGACCGTCTCGGAGTAGCCGCGCCCCTGCGAGAAATCCCGGCCGAGGAAGGTCTGCCCCGGGTCGCTGCCGTAGACCACCGGCCCCAGACGGTCGGAGAAACCGTACCGGGTGACCATCGCGCGGGCGATGGAGGTCGCGCGCTCCAGGTCATTCGACGCGCCGGTGGAGATGTCGTCCAGCACCAGCTTTTCCGCGACCCGGCCGCCCAGCAGGATGACGATCTCGTCCTCCATCTGGTTCTTGGTCATATAGTTGGAATCCTCCTCCGGCAGGCTCATGGTAAAGCCGCCGGCCGCGCCGCGGGGCACGATGGTGATCTGATGCACCGGGTCGCCGGTCTTGGAGTAGTAGGTCGCGATGGCATGGCCGCCCTCGTGGTAGGCGGTGAGCCGCTTCTCCTTGGGGGTGATGACCCGGCTCTTCTTCTCGGGGCCGGCGATCACCTTGATGCTGGCCTCCTCGATCTCTGCCTGCGTGATCGCCTTCTTGTTGCGGCGCGCGGCCAGCAGCGCGGCCTCATTGACCAGATTCTCCAGATCTGCGCCGGTGAAGCCGGGGGTGGATTTCGCGATGGTGGACAGGTTGATGTCCGGGCCCATCGGCTTGTTCTTGGTGTGCACCTTCAAAATCTGCTCGCGGCCGCGCACATCCGGCAGGCCGACATAGATCTGGCGGTCAAACCGGCCCGGGCGCAGCAGCGCGCGGTCCAGAATATCCGCCCGGTTGGTCGCCGCGATGACGATGACCCCGTCGTTTGCGGTGAAACCGTCCATCTCAACCAGCAGCTGGTTGAGGGTCTGCTCCCGCTCGTCATGCCCGCCGCCGAGGCCGGTGCCGCGCTGGCGGCCGACCGCGTCAATCTCGTCGATGAAGACGATGCAGGGGGAGCTTTTCTTCGCCTTGTCAAACAGAGCCCGCACGCGGGAGGCGCCGACACCGACATACATCTCGACAAAGTCGGAGCCGGAGATGGAGTAGAACGGCACCCCCGCCTCGCCGGCACAGGCGCGGGCGAGCAGGGTCTTGCCGGTGCCCGGAGGGCCGACCAGCAGCACGCCGCGGGGGATCCGCGCGCCCAGCGCGGTGAACTTGGCCGGGTTTTTGAGGAATTCGACGATCTCCTGCAGCTCGGCCTTCTCCTCATCCGCGCCGGCCACATCGGCAAAGGTCGCCCTGCGGCCCTCCGACGCCTGATCCTTTGCGCGGACCTTGCCCACGTTCATCACGCCGCCGCCACCGCCGGCCTGACGCATCATCAGCCAGTAGAGGACCCCCAGCCCCGCAAGGGTGAGCAGGGTGGGCAGCAGCATACTGACCCACGCGGGGGCGGACTGCTGCGGCAGGATGTCATAGACCATCGGCGCATCGGGGTGCGCCTCGTTATACGCATCGATATAGGGCAGGACCTGCTGCAGGAACAGGGTCGCATAGGGCACCGTGTAGGTGAGCGACTGGTCCTGCTCCGCCTGCGTCTGCTGCTCCTTGCTCTCCTCGTCCTGCATCTGCTCCGTGCCGCTCTGCTGGGTGCCGAACCCGCCGATGGAGACAATCTGCTGGATGCCGTTCAGCTCCTGTGTCTCCTTAATGGCGGCCTTGGCGTCCTCGGCGGACATCACGATGGTCAGCTTGCCGTCGTTGAGGTCATAGGTAAAGCTCTTGACCTTCTGCTCCTCAAAATAGCTGAGCACCTGAGAGTACTTCATGCTGATGGTGGACGTCGGCATCCCGAAAATCAGGAAGGCCAGAATAAAGGCCAGTCCCAGAATCACCAGCATACTTGCGGTATTTCTGTTTGGTTTTTTGCTCAAATTCGTTTCACTCCAACCGCCGCCCAAAGGCGGCTTTCAAAAATCTTTTCCCCGCATGGATGCCCGCTGCCGGCCGCACAGCAGCGGCCCTGCCGCTCAGACCGAATAGACCTCCGGCTTGAGCACGCCGATGTAGGGCAGGTTGCGGTATCTCTCATCATAGTCGAGGCCGTAGCCGACGACAAACTCGTCGGGCACGGTGAAGCCGACATAGTCCGCCTGCAGATCCGCCTTGCGGCGGGCGGGCTTATCCAGCAGGGTGCAGATCCGGATCGAGGAGGGGTTGCGGTCCAGCAGCATCCCCTTGATGTAGTCCAGCGTCATGCCGCTGTCCAGAATATCCTCGACGATCAGGATGTCCTTTCCCTGCAGGTTGATATCCAGATCCTTCACTATTTTAACCACACCGCTGCTCTTTACACCGGAACCGTAGGAGGACACTACCATAAAATCGATCTCTGCCGGCTCGGAAATCGCCCGCATCAGATCCGCCATAAAGACCACAGAACCCTTGAGCACCGAGACCATCAGCAGGTTCTTCCCCGCATAGTCGCGGCTGAGCTGTGCACCGAGCTCGCTTACCCGGGCGTGCAGTTCCTCTTCGCTGAGCAGTACCTTTTTGATATCGTCCTTCATCATTTTCATCATTCCTCCGATTCCAACAGCTTGATCTCCACCGCCTGCCGGCACCCCGGCCCGGGCAGCAGCTCCTCACAGACACCGGCCCCTTCCAGCCACAGCACACGGTCCCCCTCTGCGAGCAGGACCAACCGGCTGCGGCGGGTGCGGGGCATTCCGCTTTCCGCCAAGAACTTTTTGAGGGATTTGTTCACCCCGCGGCCCGCCGGGCGGAAGGATTCGCCGCCTCTCCGGGTGCGGAAAACAGAAATCTCATTTATCATACCATAATCTGCAAAGTTTTTTAACTCTTTTTTACTCTGCAGACAAAGTTTTACGATTTCTTCATACTCTAGTAACCGAACGGAGAGGATTCTGCCGTCGGCAAGCCGCCGCTCACCGGTAAAAAGGGGGATTTCCCACTCAGGCTTTCCCTCTTGCGGCGGCTGCGGCTGTTCAAAATAGAAAATTCCGCCGCTGCGCCGCGCATATACCGCGCCCGACAGCCGCACCGAACCGCCCGCACCCTCAATCAGGTGCCGGCACATCCTGATTTTTTCCCTGTCGGCACAGCCGCGGTCCGAGAGCAGCCGCGCCAGCGCGGCGCGCAGCACCGGCCCGGGCGCCTGCGCAAGGGTGGCGCACCGCCATCCCGCCCCCTGCTGCGCACGGGCCAGCAGTTCCTGTGCGAGCTGATCCAAAAACGCGGCATCCTCCCGCGCATCGGCCGCAAAGGCGGCAAGCGCGCGCTCCGCGCCGGGGTTGATCCGGCGCAGCACCGGCATCACCTCCAGCCGCAGCAGGTTGCGGCTGCAGCAGGGTTCGAGATTGGTCTCGTCGGTCACATAGCGGCAGCCGCGCTGCCCGCAGTAGCGCAGGATCTCCTCCCGCGTGCAGCCGAGCAAGGGCCGCAGATACCGCCCGCGCACCGGCGGGATCCCCCCCGCGCCGGCGAGGGAACTGCCCCGCGCCAGCCGGAAGAGCAGCGTCTCGGCGTTATCGCTCGCGGTGTGGGCGGTCGCCACCCACACCCTTGCCCCTGTCTGCCGCTCCCTCTCGCGGGCAACCCGCTCAAAGAAGTCATACCGCAGCGCCCGGGCATAGCTCTCGACGCTCTCCCCCTGCGGCCGCCCACGCCCTGCCATCTCGGCCCGTTCCGCCCGGAGGGGGACCCCCTTTTCGCGGCAGAGCGCGCGCACAAACGCCTCGTCCCGGTCGGCCGCCTCCCCCCGCAGTCCGTGGTTGAGATGGGCCGCCTCGACCAGAATTCCCCTTGCAGGTGCAAGGTGGAGCATCAGGTCCAGTAGGGTCACTGAGTCCGGCCCGCCCGAGACCGCGCAGAT
>CALXBJ010000073.1 GCA_944386515.1 uncultured Pygmaiobacter sp. | reverse complement strand
GGGTTCTCATTTCGCTAAAGCACACAATAGAAAGAACGGCCCGGATCCTCGGATCCGGGCCGTTCTTTCTTCTGTTTTGATCCCCGCGCGGGCTTCAGTTCCCCTCGCGGCGAACCGCCGGCTCCAGCTTTGCCGCGCCGACCTTCTTCTCCCAGACGCCCATAAAGGCCGCGATCACAATCGCCGCGACATTGAGCGCCGCCATCAGGAGGAAAATCGGCTGATAGCCGCCCAGCAGGTCGCTGCCGACCCCGACCGCGTAGTTGATCAGCGCGCCGGACATGGTGGCGACGCCGAGCAGCAGGCTGTACCATTTGCGGTACTGGCCGGCGTAGATCTGCCGCGCGAGCAGCGCGGACTGCATCGCCGCCATCGAGTAGGACAGCCCCATCAGCAGCGCGGCGGCGTACAGCAGCACGACGCTGCCCGATCCGCTGCCGAAGATGAGCATCGACGCCACGATGATCGCCTCGGCGGTGACGGTGGTAAACCAGACCCCCTTGCGGTCATTGAGGGAGCCCAGCAGCAGCTTGCCCACCGTGTTGCCCACCATGCACAGCGAGGTGAAGTTCGCCGCAACCGCAAGGCCCAGCCCCTCCTGCTCGGCGAACAGGCTGTAATGATAGGACATCTGCTGCACGCCGTAGGGCAGCACCACCAGCGCAATGCAGAGGATCAGCACGCTGAACCGGCTGGCCAGAGGGCTGTTCTCGGCCCGCAGCACGGTGCGCTCCACCTCGCCGTCGGCGCCGCGCTCCTCCCCGTAGGGGGCGCAGCCCACCTCCTGCGGGGTCAGCCGCAGGATGAACAGGGTGGCCGGCAGCAGCAGCACCAGCGCCAGCAGGCCGACCACCATGATCGAGGTCCGCCAGCCCAGCTGCAGAATCAGGCTGCTGCACAGCGGCGCGCACAGCGCCCCCGCCACCCCCGACGCGGCCAGCGCGATGCCCAGCACCAGGCCGGCATTCTTGTGGAACCAGTTGTTGATGATCAATGTCGCGGGCACGGTGATCAGCCCGCCGCTGATAAAGCCGAAGGGAATGGCAATCAGGTACCACTGCCGGATATCGGTGAAGAGGCCCTCCATCGCGAAGAAGCCGCAGCTGATGACCGACAGGCCGGTCAGCAGCACCCGCAGGTTGATCTTGCGGTAGAGCATCGGCAGGATGAACATCGACACCGCGGTCGCGACGGTGCGCATGGTGCTGAACAGCGAGATCGCGCCGTTGCTGATCCCCAGCTCACCGCTGATCGAGGAATAAAAAACCGATTGGCAGTTGGACAGAATCCCGGTGCCGCCCGCCTGCAGCAGGATGCAGCCCGCCAGCATCCACCAGCCGGGGTGGATCTTGTTGTGCTCCTTCATCTTCTTTTCACATTCCCCTTTTTGTCTGTATATTTTTGAATCTATTGGCCGCGCTCGCGCTCAGCCGTCATCCACATCAAACGCCTCCAGCCCTTTTCGGGCGGCGGGGCGGTTATCCCCGTGCCGGACAAACAACATGGTGACAAAGCTGAGCACCACGAAGAAGGTCCCGTAGGGGAAGAGCAGCCGATAGCTGACATCCAGCAGCGCGCCCGAGAGGATCGGGGTGATGATCTGTGCCGCCATCGAGAAGGTGTAATAGTATCCGGTGTACCTGCCCACATTGCTGCCCTGGCTCATCTCGACCACCATCGGGTAGCTGTTGACATTGATAAACGCCCAGCCGACGCCGGCCAGCGAGAAAAAGACAAACATCAGCCAGGTGAACCGGTCGCTGAAAAAGATCCCCGACCCGAAGGCCACCGCCAGCAGGCAGATGCCCAGCTGGATGGTGCGCTTGCGGCCGATCTTCCCGGCGATGATCCCGACCGGCAGGAAGGCGACGATCGCCGCGGCCTGCGCCACCATCAGCACCAGCGCGTAGTCGCCGCCCTCAAGCCCCCACATATGCTCGGCATACTTGCTGAAGGCGGTGGTGATGGCGTTGTATCCCATGAACCACAAAAAGATGCTCGCCAGCAAAAAACACAGCGAGCGGAAGACCGGCCGCGGCAGCCTGTCCGCCGCAGCGGGGGCCTCACCGGGCGCGGGCTGCTGCGCCGCCGGTTCCTCCTCGCCGCTGACCTCCCGCATCCGCTGCGCGGCCCGCGGCTCGCTGACGGTGAAAAAGAGCACCGCGACGCAGGCCACCATAAAGACGTCGAGCAGCAAAAAGAGGGGCAGGTAGTTGGGGTGCTCCCCCTTGGGCACCAGCAGCTTGATGGCCAGCAGCATCAGGATGCCGCCGACCGCGCCCATCAGGTTGATGATCGCGTTGCCCTTGCTGCGCAGCGGCTTTGGGGTGACGTCCGGCATCAGCGCGACGGCCGGGCTGCGGTAGCTGGACATCGCCAGCAGCGCGAGGCCGAGGCCGACGACAAGCAGCGGCAGGCTGTACAGCCGGTCGCCCAGCGGGATCAGCACGATGGCCACCGCCGCCGCCGCGGTGCCGGCGAGGATATAGGGCATCCGCCGGCCGATCCGGGTGTGGGTGCGGTCGCTCAGCGAGCCGAACACCGGCAGCAAAAACAGGGCCAGCACATTGTCCAGCGCCATCACCGCGCCCGAGGCGGTGTTGCTGATGCCGAAGGTATTCTTCAGGATCAGCGGGATGATGCCGTCATACACCTGCCAAAAGGCGCTGATGGACATGAAGGCCAAGCCCACGAGAACGGTCTGTTTGTTGTTGAGCTTCATCGCGAATCCCTCCGCAAACGACCCCGCGGCTATCGGCGGGGCGCATTTTTCCCCGGAAAAGCCACCCCCGCCGCGGGGGGCCGCCCGGTTCCGGGACAGTCAGCTTTATTGTAGCACGATCCCCGCCGCGATTCAATCGCCGCCGGCACACCGCGCGCGAAAAAGTCCGCCCGCGTGAAAAAATCGCGCCCAAAATCGCCCCGCCGCCCGCAAGAGGAAAGCCCTTGTCACCGCCCCGCCAAAACCCCGCGCCCCGCCGCGGAGAGAGGGCGTGCCCCGCCGTCCCCTCAAGGCCGGCCCCGCTCCCGCACAGCCCCCGCCGGCCCGGCACCGGCGGACCGAGGGAGCCGGCATCCGCCCGGCCCCGCCGCGGCGCTTTTCGCCCGCTTTCGGCCCGCTGCGCGGTTGCGGCGGAAAAAGCCGCTGTGTTACAATAGAAAAAACGGCCGCGCGGCGGCCCGGAGAGGAGATCTGCACCATGAAGCGAAGCAAACTCGCCCTCTATCTCATTCCCCCGCTCTTTCTCGCGCTGGTTGCGGTGGGCGCGCTGTTCTGGCAGTGGCAGAGCGCCGGCCGGCGGGGCCTGCCGGAGGTCTCGGTCACGCTGGAGGACAGCGCGCTGCTGCAGCACGGGGGCAGCTGGGAGGTACCGCTGCTCGGCGGGCTGCTGACGCGGCGTCTGGAGGGGGACTACCCCGCGCTGGGGCTGACCATCCCGGTGGACGGGGCCCAGCCGAGCCTCGCCGTCTCACCAAAGGACGCCTCGCTGACCCGGGTTCTGCTGACCGAGCAGGGCGGCGGTGCGGTCCTCTACGACGGGGACGCCGCCGGCTTTTCGGCCTTCTCCTTTGCCGAGGACGGGGATTATTACCTCGAGGTCTGGGCCGCGCTCGACCGGGGCGGTCAGGGCGCGGGGGAATTTTACTTTGACGCCGCGCTCGAGGTGGCGCTGCCCCGCCCCGACCCCTCCTTCACCCTCTCCGCGTCGGATCTGCTGCAGGGGGACCTGATCGCGGTCACCGCCGAAAACCTGCCCGACGGGGTCGTCCCCACCGGGCAGAGCGAGCTGGGCTATGTCCGCTTCTCCCCCACCGGGGAGGCGGGCTGCTATGTCGCCCTTGTGCCGGTCGGCTACGCCCGGGCGGCGGCGCAGTACACCATCGAGGTCACCGCCGGCGGCGAGACGGTCAGCCTGCCGGTGACGGTCAGCGAGAACGCGTTCGAGGTGCAGCAGATGACCATCAGCGAGGAGGTCGCGGACCAGACGGTCAACTCGCAGGCGGCCAACTGGGAGTTTCACATCACCGTCGTCCCCCTCTACGACACGGCCAATGACGAATTGTATACCGGCAGTGCATTTTTACAGCCGGTAGAGGGGCGGATCTCCACCCCCTATGGGGTGCTGCGGTATGTCAACGGCTCAACGGTGCCCGAGCGGCACGGCGGCATCGACATCGCGGCGGCGCTGGGCACCCCGGTGCTCTGCCCGGCGGACGGGGTGGTGGAGTACGCGGGCTATCTGCAGCTGTCGGGCAACACCATCGTGCTGGAGCACGGCGGCGGGCTCAAGAGCTATTTCTACCACATGGACAGTCTGGATGTCTCCACCGGCGACCGGGTCGCGCAGGGCGACAAGCTGGGCGAGGTGGGCACGACCGGCTACTCCGCCGGGCCGCACCTGCACTACGAGGTCAAGATCGGGCGGGAGCGCGTCTCCCCCTGGCCGCTGTTTGACGGCAGCTCCTCGATCTTCGCCGCCGCGGGCTGAGGGCGGCAGCTGCGGCGGCGCGCGGGCGCTTTTTTGCGCCTTGCCGCCGTGAACTGCGCGCTCGCGGCAGCCCTGACCTTGCCGCCGCAGCCGCCCGGCGGCGCGGCCGCATACCGTCCGTGTTTCTCTTTAAATCGGATAAAAAAAGCGTTTCAATACAAATTGTATTGCAACGCTTTTTGTTTTCTCGCTAATTGCGGCTTCTCCCGCCGCGGTTTGGGGCCGTCTTCGCCATCCCGTCCCCCCGCCGGCGGGCAAACGCCTGCGGGTTAGCCCCCTCGAGGGCGAGCAGCCGCTGCTTGACGCCGAGGCCGCCGGCATAGCCGGTCAG
>CALXBJ010000072.1 GCA_944386515.1 uncultured Pygmaiobacter sp. | reverse complement strand
AGATCGAGCGTGGTCAGGTTCTGGCGAAGCCCGGCACCATCCATCCCCACACCAAGTTTGAGGGTCAGGTCTATATCCTGAAGAAGGATGAGGGCGGCCGTCACACCCCGTTCTTCAACAACTATCGTCCGCAGTTCTACTTCCGCACCACCGACGTTACCGGCGTCATCAGCCTGCCGGAGGGCGTCGAGATGTGCATGCCCGGCGATAACGTCACCATCGGCGTTGAGCTGATCACCCCGATCGCCATCGAGCAGGGCCTCCGCTTCGCTATCCGCGAGGGTGGCCGCACCGTTGGTTCCGGCGTTGTCTCCAAGATCGACGAGTAATTTTTAAAGTTACCAAAAAAGAGGACCGGCCTTGCGGCCGGTCCTTTTTCTTTTGCAGGAAATGATCACGTTGTTCGGCGGGCAAGGGCAAAAGAAGCCCCGTCCGGCGACCGGACGGGGCAAGGGGAGACGGGAATTACAGGAAGAGCGAGACGGCGCAGTAGACCAACAGCAGCGCCATGATGCTGTTGACCAACTTGGTGTGGGAGGTGAACAGCCGCTTGAAGACGGAGCCGAACGCCGACCACAGGAGGGTGAACAGAAAGCCGATCAGCGCGAGCAGGAGGGCAAAGCCCACCAACGGCAGCGCCTGCCCGCTGTAATAGGGCAGGATGTAGGCCTCCATCGACATGATGCAGTAGATGTAGATCTTGGGGTTGACGAACTGCAGCAGCAGCCCCGACGCGAAGCTGCCCTTGGCCGAGCGCTCCTCGATCACCCCCTCGTCCCGGAAGGTCTCCCAGGCGAGGTAGAGCATATAGCCCGCGCCGATCACCAGCATCGGCAGCTTGATCTTCGGGATCCAGGCGGTGAGCAGGCTGCAGAAGGCGGTGCACAGCAGCATGACAATCGAAAAGCCCAGCAGGATGCCGAAATTGAAGGGCAGCGCTTTTTTGAAGCCCTTGCGGCTGCCGTTGGTCATCGAGAGGATGTTGTTTGGCCCGGGGGTGACGGCGGTGATGACGGCATAGGTCAAAAAGGGGATCCAGCGGAACATGGTTGACAACCTCCTTGGGGTAAGATATGATATTGAATACTTAGTGCAGTATCTTGTATTCTCCTATAGAATACTAATAATCCAATATCTTGTCAATAGGGAGAACAGCATGGAGATCACGGATCGGATCGCCGCCAACACAAGGCGGTTTCGGGAACAAAAAAAGCTGACGCTGGACGCGGCCGCGGGCCTGACCGGGGTGTCCAGAAGTATGCTGGCGCAGATCGAAAAGGGGGAGGTCAACCCCACCATCTCGGTGCTCTGGAAGATCGCGAACGGGTACAAGGTCTCCTTCACCTCTCTGGTGGAGGAGCGGGGGGATGCGGTGCGGGTGATCCGGGCACAGAAGATGCAGCCCCTCGAGGAGGACGGCGGCCGCTACCGCAACTACCCCATTTTTTCATTTGACGAGAAAAAGCTATTTGAGCTCTACCGGATTGTCATCGACCCGCAGGGCGCGCTGTCCGCCCAGCCGCACCTGAAGGGGACCGAGGAGTATATCACGGTTTTCTGCGGTCAGGCGGAGATCAGGGTGGCGGAGGAGACCTTCCTGCTCGAAAAGGGGGACTCGGTGCGCTTTTGCGCGGATGTCCCCCACGGCTACCGCAACCCCGGCAGCGAGACCGCCGAGCTGAGTATGCTGATCTTTTACAACGGCTGACCGGGCGGGGCCTTTGCGCAAAAGTGCCGCGGCGCCCGCGCAGGCGTGCGGAGATCAACGCCGGGAGAGATGCGCCCGGCTGCGGGCCGGCGGACAGTGGCTGCCGATCAAATCGGCTGCGGCCGGACCGGGCTTCGTTTTTTGGGGCCAAAAAGAGAAAACGCGGAAAAAAGCACCCCAAGCTGGGGTGCTTTTTCCGTTTGGAAAGCGGGACTTGACGCCGGGACAAAGCGCCTTTGCCGGGGCGCCCCCGCTCAGCCCAGCCGCTGGCCGAACCAGTCGAACAGCTCGGCGCGGGTCATCGGCGCGCCGTGGCCGATAAAGCAGTGGGTGAAGTCCATCTTTTGCAGCGCGTCTGCAAAGACGGCAAGTTTGTCCGGGTGGTCGACCCAATCCGCTCCCACCAGCTCCTCATAGGCGGCGTCCCCGACAAAGAGGGCGCGCTCCTCCGGCAGGAAGACCACCACCCCGTCCTCGGTGTGGGGGTTGGTCAGCCGGCGCAGCACCGCCGTCCGCCCGCCGAGGTCGAGGGTCAGCGTCTCCTCAAACACCAGCTGGGGCAGCTCGACCTGAATCTCCTCAAGGCGCGGATACTCCGCCCGCATATGCTCCTCGCAGAATTTCTGGACAATTCCCTGCGCGAGGTAGTTCTGCATCGCGGCGTCGCTCCAGACAAGGGCGGCGTCCTGCTTGAGGTTTTTGCGGGTGGCGGTACAGCTGATTCCCTGTGCACCCACCGCGCACAATCCATAGCAATGATCCCAGTGGGAATGGGTCAGCGCGACAAAATCCGGACGGGGCAGCCCCTGATGGTCCAACAGGGCGAGAAACTGCCGTGCGTGCCGGGCCGAGTTGCCCGCGTCGATCATCAGTGCCAGCTTATCCCCCCGCAGATACCCCAGCACCGGGCGGTCGGTTGCCTCTTCCGCCTGCGTGTACCACAAACGATCCGAGAATTGATACAGCATGAAGATCCCTCGTTTCTCTCCGGTTTTTTTCTATTGTAGCACACTTTTTGCCGGTGGGAAATAGCGGCGGCGCAGCGGGCGATTTTTTTCGCTCTGCGCCGGGGGAGGGGCGCCTGCCTTCGCCCCTGCGGCCGGTGGGGAAACGGGCGCGGTCATATTCCGGCACGGCCCGCTCATAGAGTTAAGGGAAAAGCCGGCCCGTCCGACCGGGCGCGGGCGGCGGGGAATGACACGGAAAAGGGGCGTTTGCGGTATGCGGACAGAGGGCAGGGGACTTTCCTCGCAGGAGGCGGGGCGCAGATTGCGGGAGCAGGGGCCGAACCAGCTGGCCGAGACGCAGAAAAAGGGGGCGGCGGGGATCTTCCTGTCCCAGTTCAAGGACCTGATGATCCTGATCCTCGCGGCGGCGACGCTGCTCTCGGCGCTGCTGGGGCAGACCACCGAGGCGGTCACCATCATCGCCATCGTGCTGCTCAACGCGGTGATGGGCTTTGTGCAGGAGTACCGCACCGAGCGGACCCTCGAGGCGCTGCGGGAGATGTCCGCGCCGGAGGCGAAGGTCTTCCGGGACGGGCGGCTGGTCACCCTGCCGGCGAGGGAACTGGTCTGCGGCGACCTGATCTCCCTCACCGCGGGGGACAGGATCCCAGCGGACGCGGTCGCGGCACGGTGCGTTGCGGTCACCAGCGACGAGTCGATTTTGACGGGGGAGAGCCTGCCGGTCACAAAGCAGAACGGCAGCCGGCTGTATATGGGGGCGGTGCTGGCCGCCGGCCATTGCGAGGCCACCGTCACCGCGGTGGGTATGGATACCGAGATGGGCAAGATCGCGGGGATGCTGGGCGGGCAGGAGGAGGAGCGCACCCAGCTGCAGCTGCGGCTGGACCAGCTGGGCAAGTTTGTGGCGGCGGCCTGCCTTGTGATCTGCTTTCTGGTCAGCCTGATCGGCTGGTTTCAGGGCGCGGACCCGGTGGACATGGTGCTGACCGGGATCTCGCTGTCGGTGGCCGCGGTGCCGGAGGGGCTGCCCGCCATCGTCACCATCGTGCTGGCTCTCTCGGTGGGGCGGATCCTCAAAAAAGGGGCGATAATCCGCCGGCTGCACGCGGTGGAGACCCTCGGCAGCGCGGGGGTGATCTGCACCGACAAGACCGGTACCCTGACCCAGAACCGGATGACGGTCAAGGAGCTGTTCTGCGGCGGCAGGCGGATCCTCGTCGGCGGGGACGGCAGCGCCGCACAGGGCAGCTTTTCCTGCGAGGGGCGGCGGCTTGACCCCGAAAGGGACCCGCTGCTGCCCCGGATGATGCGGGTGGCGGCACTCTGTACCGAGGCGCGGCTGACCCGCCGCGGCGAGCGGTACGAGACGCAGGGGGATCCCACCGAGACCGCGCTGCTGGTCGCGGCGGCCAAGGCGGGGGTCACCCGCGAGGGGCTGCTGCGGGAGATGAAGATTGTGGGGGAACAACCGTTTGACGCGGGGCGCAAGCGGATGAGCGTCACGGTGCGGGGCGCCTTTGGGGAGCAGCTGCTCTGCAAGGGCGCGCCCGACCTGCTGCTGGACCGCTGCAGCAGGATCGCGGTGCCCGGCGGCAGCCGGCCGATGACCGCGGCGGACCGCCGGGCCGCCGCACAGGAGGCGGCCCGGATGGCGGGCGGCGCGCTGCGGGTGATCGGGCTGGCGGAGGGGGAGGACCCGGCCGCGGGGGAGCAGGGGATGACCTTCCTCGGCCTTGCGGGGATGATCGACCCGCCCCGCCCCGAGGTCCCGCTCGCGGTGCGCCAATGCCGGCGCGCCGGGATCCGGCCGGTGATGGTCACCGGGGACCACCGGGACACCGCCGCCGCCATCGCGCGGGAGGTGGGGATCCTGCGGCCGGGGGACGAGGTGCTGACCGGCGAGGAGCTGGAGCGGATGACCGACCCAGAGCTGGCCGCCCGCTGCCGCCGGGTATCGGTCTACGCGAGGGTCAGCCCGGAGCACAAGCTGCGGATCGTCAAGGCGTGGAAGGCCGCCGGCAAGGTGGTCGCGATGACCGGCGACGGGGTCAACGACGCGCCCGCCGTCCGGGCGGCCGACATCGGGGTCGCGATGGGGATCTCGGGCACCGACGTCACCAAGGAGGCCGCGGGGGTGGTCATTCTGGACGACAACTTTGCCACCATTGTCGCGGCGGTGGAGGAGGGGCGGGTCATCTATCAGAACATCCGCAGCTTTGTGCGGTACCTGCTGACCTGCAACCTCGGCGAGGTGCTGGGGATGCTGTTTGCAATGCTGCTGGGGCTGCCGGTGCCGCTGCTGCCGATCCAGATTTTGATGGTCAACCTGCTCACCGACGGGCTGCCCGCGATCGCGCTGGGGATGGACCCGCCCTCCGGCCGGATTATGGAGCGCCCGCCGCGACCGCGGGGGGAGGGGCTGTTTGCCCACGGGCTGCTGGCGGTGATCCTGCTGCGCGGGGTCCTGCTCGGCGCCGGCACCGCCGGGGCCTTTTGGGCGGTCTGGCGGATGAGCGGCGGCGACCTGCCGCTGGCCCGCAGCGCCGCCTATCTGGTGCTGGTGCTCTCCCAGATGGTGCACATCTTCGAGTGCCGGGGGCGCGGCTTTTCCGCCGCGGGCAATCCCTATCTGCTCTTCTCGGCCTTTGCCTCGGCGGCGGTCACCCTGCTGACCGTCTACCTGCCGGTGCTGCGGCAGGTGTTCTGCACCGCGCCGGTCGGCGCCGCCTATGTGCCGGTCCTGCTGATCGGGATTTTCGCCGGGCCGGTGGCTTTCGGCCTGCTGCGCCGCCTGCGCCGATGGCTGCGGGGAGACGGCGAGTAGCGGGGGAGGGCCGGCGTCCGACCCGCTGCAGCGGCCGCTCCCGCCGTTTCATCTTTTGCCAAAAAATACCGCCGGCAGGTTCCCGATGCCGCCGCTCTCCCCCGGTTTGCCGCCCGCCCCCGCAAAGACGCCGGTTCTCGCCAAATATTTTTCCCCCCGGCGGGGTATACTATCGTCGAAATGCGGCGCCCGGCGGCGGATGCGGCCGGGCTGCGGACTTTGGGGGGTGTTTTGTTGTCCGGAATCGGGAAAAGGGCGGCGGCGTTTTTGACGCTCGCGGTGCTGGTGGTGACGGCGGCGGCGCGGGTGGTGGTCTCCTCCATGCTGCCGGACACCTTTTATCTCGCACAGGGGGAGCAGCTGCGGATTGCGGCGCTGCCCTTTGTGCAGGTGAAGGAGGAACAGGAGGAGGCGCTCGCCGCCGGGATGACGCCGGGCAGCTCCTGCAATCTGGAGCTGAGCCTCTTCGGGCTGCTGCCGGTCAAGACGGTGCGCGCCGAGGTGGTGGAGCGGCGCAGGGTGCTGGTCTGCGGCACCGGGTTTGGGATCAAGATGTTTGCCAGCGGGGTGATGGTGGTCGGGTTCAGCGGCCTGCACACCGCCGGCGGGTCGCAGAACCCCGCCAAGGACGCGGGCCTCGCGCTGGGGGATTATCTCCTCACGGTGGACGGCGAGCGGGTGCGCACCAATGAGCAGATGGCCGAGATCGTCTCCCGCAGCGGCGGGCGCTCGCTCGAGGTCGTCTACACCCGCGAGGGGGAGCAGCGCACCACGACGCTGCAGCCGGTGCGGGACAGCGCGACCGGCGGCTGGCGCGCCGGCATCTGGGTGCGGGACTCCTCGGCGGGGATCGGCACCCTGACCTTCATCGACCCCAACGCGTCGGTGTTCGCCGGGCTGGGGCATGGGATCACCGATGTGGACACCGGTGAGAATGTCTCGCTGGGCAGCGGGGAGATCGTCGCGGTCAAGATCTCGGGCGCGGTGGCGGGCACCCCGGGCCTGCCCGGTGAGCTGAAGGGCAGCTTTTCAGGGGTGCTGCCGATGGGCAGCATCCGGATCAACGGGGACACCGGGGTCTATGGGCTGATCTATGACACCGCCGCGCAGGGCACGATGATGGAGACCGCCCAGCAGCAGGAGGTGGAGCCGGGCCCCGCGCAGATTTTGACCACCATCGACGAGGGCGGGGTGCAGGCGTATGACGTGGAGATCGAGGAGCTATCCTTTTCCACCGCCGACCCCAACCGCAACCTGCTGCTCCATGTCACCGACCCCGAGCTGCTCGCTGCGACCGGCGGCATCGTGCAGGGGATGAGCGGCAGCCCCATCCTCCAAAACGGCCGTCTGGTGGGGGCGGTCACCCATGTGCTGGTGAAGGACCCCACCCGCGGATATGGCATTTTTGTGGAGAATATGCTGCGCACCGCGGACGAGGTCACCCGCCAGGCGGAGGAAGCCGCCTAAAAAGATATAGACAAAATGTCTAACAAATCGACAATTCCGCATAAATATGTGGAGAAATCGACCTAAAATTTTAAAACTTCTTCCACGAAATCTGTTGCATTAAATGGCAGAATATGGTAACCTGTTTTTAGTGCAGAGAACCGCACAGATTTTACGATGGTTGGAGGAATTATAGAGATGGAAGTCAAGGCAAAAGTGTTGTTGACCGATTCACAGGATGCCCAGACCCGATTGTGCGAGGAGGCGCTGGTGAAGGCGGGGATGCAGGCGGTGCGGTGCGAGAAGAACGGGCTCAAGGTGCTGCAGATGCTTGTCGACCAACAGCCGGACCTCTGTCTGCTGGACGCCTTTATGCCGGGGATGGATGCGCTGAGCGTCAAGGCGCGGTATGAGGAGGAGAACCCGAAGGGCAAGCAGATCCTCTTCTTTGTGATGGGCTGCGCCGAGAACGAGCAGTTTGAGCGCGAGCTGATGGAGGGCGGCATTTCCTATTATTTTCTCAAGCCGTTTGATGTGAGCGGGATGGCGCGGATCCTTTCCCGTGCAATCGGGGCCAAGAGCCGCCAGCCGTGGCAGGAGAGCGACGAGTTCAAGGTCACCGAGATCCTGCACCAGATCGGGGTGCCCGCGCACATCAAGGGCTACCAGTTCCTGCGCTGCGCGATCCTGATGACCATCAAGGACAAAAAGATGATCAACTCGGTGACCAAGTGCCTGTATCCCGAGATCGCGCGGCAGAACAACACCACCGCCAGCCGGGTGGAGCGCGCGATCCGCCACGCCATCGAGGTCGCGTGGGACCGCGGGGATGTCGATGTGCTCAACAGCTATTTCGGCTACACCATCCACAACCTGCGCGGCAAGCCGACCAACTCGGAGTTTATCGCGATGATCTCCGACCGGATGCGGCTGGAGAAAAACCAGCAGATGGCCTGAGCGGCGCTTTGCCGAGGGCGGGCGGCAAAAAAAGAAAAAGAGGGGCGGCAGGATCCGGTCATCCTGCCGCCCCTCACTTTCGTTTTCAGGCCGGGCAACCTTGAACGGCGGCGGGCAAGCCGCAAGATCCCCGCGGCGCCCCGCGCGCTATCCCCACAGCGCGAGCTGGTTTTCGTCCAGCCAGACAAACCGCTCGGCCAGCCAGTCCCGCAGCGTGTCGACCTCGAGCGGGAAGGGGTCGTCGGAGGGCAGGTTGCAGTACTCGTTCACCCCAATATAGGTGATGATAAAGTTGTTGTTCGCCGCCGGGGCCATCTCCTCCCGGTAGTCCTCAAGATAGGCGAGGTACTCCTCCAAAAAGCCGTCCAGCGAGCGGTATTTTTCCAGCGCGGCCGCCCGGAAAACGGGATCCTCCAGCATCCGTCCGAACCAGTGGGAGTCCGACAGGCTGGCCCCCTGCGGGCTCTGATGGCCGGGGGTGGCGCTGTATCCCGCCGACAGGTCAAAGTCCCAGACCGGCCCCATGGCCAGCTTGCCCTCCTCATTCTTGTAGACAAAGAGGCTCAGCGGGGCACAGGCGTCCCCGTTGCGCAGGATCTCGTTGACCAGATAGGCGTCCACAAAGGAATCCAGATCGATCAGCTCGCTGTAATGCCGGCCGTCGAGGGTAAAATCCTCCGCCAGCAGCGCGGTCTCAAACCGGGTCAGCTCCTGCTGGATCTGCGCCCGCTGCGCCTCG
>CALXBJ010000071.1 GCA_944386515.1 uncultured Pygmaiobacter sp. | reverse complement strand
TAGAGGAGGTGCTTTAAAGTGGCAGTACCCAAGAGAAAAGTTTCCAAGGCCAGACGGGACAAGAGACGCTCCTCTGTGTGGAAGCTCGAGGCTCCCGCTCTGGTGAAGTGCGAACAGTGCGGCGAGCTGAAACTCCCCCATAAGGTATGCGGCAACTGCGGCTACTACAAGGGTAGAATGATCGTCAAGAAGGAAGCGTAAGCGTTTAAGAGACGCGCGGGGGAGGAAACGGAGTTTTCCTTCCCCTTTTTCTGTTTGTATCCCGAAGGAAAGGAGGCCGGCCCCATGGCGGTCAGGATAACGGAGGTGGCGCCGGGCAGCCCGGCGGCGCGCGCGGGGCTTGCCGCGGGCGACCGGATCCTCACAATCGACGGCGGCGTGATCAACGATATGCTGGACTATGAGTTCTACACCACCAAGGGGGCCCTCACGGTGGTGGCGGAGCGCGGCGGCAGCAGGCTGGAGTTCTCGGTGCAGAAGGAGGAGTACGAGCCGCTGGGGTGTGATTTTGAGACCTATCTCATCGACAAGCACCACTCCTGCAAGAACAAGTGCATCTTCTGCTTTGTCGACCAGCTGCCCCGCGGGATGCGCCAGAGCCTCTATTTCAAGGATGACGACGAGCGGCTCTCCTTTCTGTTCGGCAACTATATCACCCTGACCAACCTCACCCGGCAGGAGATGGACCGCATCAAGCTGATGCACATCTCGCCGATCAACATCTCGGTCCACGCGGTCGACCCCGACCTGCGGGTGCAGATGATGAAGAACCGGTTTGCCGGGGACCTGATGCCCCGGATGCGGGAGCTGGCCGAGGCGGGCATCGAGATGAACTGCCAGCTGGTGCTCTGCCGCGGCATCAACGACGGGGAGGCGCTCGCGCGCAGTATGCGGGAGCTGTGCGCCCTCTGGCCGCAGGTGCGCAGCGTGGCGGCGGTGCCCATCGGGGTCACCCGCTACCGGGAGGGGCTGCCCCAGCTGCAGACCTATGACCGGCAGTCGGCGGCAAAGACGCTGGACCAGATGCTCGCCTTCGGCGACGAGATGCAGCGGCGGCACGGCGAGCGGATCGTCTACCCGGCGGACGAGTGGTTCCTCCTCGCGGGGCGCCCGCTGCCGCCGGCGGAGTTCTACGGCGGCTATTATCAGCTGGACAACGGGGTCGGGATGTGCCGCAAGTTCTATGACGAGTTCATGGAGGAGCTGCAGAAGCCCCACAGGGTCAAGCTGCCCTGCCGGGCGGACAGCATCTGCGGCGAGTCGGTCTACCCGATGATGGCCTCCCTCGCCGACGCGCTGATGAAAAAATACCGCTTTGTGAAGCTGCGGGTCCACTGCATCCGCAACGACTTTTTCGGCGGGAATGTCTCGGTGACCGGGCTTTTGACCGGCCAGGACATCGCGGCGCAGGCGGCGGGGCGGATGCTGTCCGACCGGCTGCTGCTGCCGGACAACACGCTGCGCGCCGAGCAGGATGTGCTGCTGGACGACATGACGGTGGAGGAATTGGGCCGCAGGCTGAACGCCGCGGTCACGGTGGTCCCCTCGGACGGCGGGGCCTTTGCCCGCGCGGCGCTGGGCCTGCCGGTCGAACCGGCCGGCGGGTCGGGGCTGGGCCTGATGGAAAGAAAGGAATAAACAACTATGGCAAAACCGATTGTAGCGATCGTGGGCCGGCCCAATGTGGGCAAGTCCACCCTCTTCAACAAGCTGGTGGGCCAGCGGCTCTCGATTGTCGAGGACACCCCCGGTGTCACCCGGGACAGGATCTACGGCAACTGTGAGTGGCAGGACAAGCAGTTTTTGCTGGTGGACACCGGCGGCATCGAGCCGGAAAACGACACCGGCATCCTCGCGCATATCCGCCAGCAGGCCGAGCTGGCCATCGACACCGCGCAGTGCATCATTCTGGTGACCGATATCCGCGGCGGGGTGACCGCCGCCGACACCGACATTGCCCGCCTGCTGATGCGCAGCGGCAAGCCGGTGGTCCTCGCGGTCAACAAGTGCGACTCGCTGGGCGAGCCGCCGCTCGAGCTGTATGATTTTTACGCGCTCGGCCTCGGGGAGCCGTTTGCGGTCTCCTCGGTGCACGGCCACGGCACCGGCGACCTGCTGGAGGCGGTCTGCGCCCATCTGACCTTTGAGGAGGAGACGGCACAGGAGAGCGACCGCATCCCGGTCGCGGTCATCGGCCGGCCGAACGTCGGCAAATCGAGCCTTGTCAACTATATCCTGGGCGAGAACCGGATGATCGTCGCCGACGAGGCGGGCACCACCCGGGACGCGATTGACGCCGAGGTCGACAACCGGTTCGGCAGCTTCACCTTCATCGACACCGCCGGCCTGCGGAAGAAGGGCAAGGTGGAGGACGGGGTCGAGCGGTACGCCGTCATCCGCAGCCTTGCCGCGGTCGAGCGGGCGCGGGTCTGTGTGATTTTGATCGACGCGACGGTCGGCTTCACCGAGCAGGACTCCAAGGTCGCGGGCTTTGCCCACGAGCAGGGCAAGGCCTGCATCATCGCGGTCAACAAGTGGGACGCGGTGGAAAAGGACGACAAGACGATGGACGCGATGCGCAAAAAGCTGATGAACGATTTCAGCTTCATGTCCTATGCGCCGATCCTCTTCATCAGCGCCAAGACCGGCCAGCGGGTCGACCGCCTGTTTGAGCTGATTCACTATGTCGACGGGCAGAACGCGCTGCGGATCACCACCGGGATGCTCAACGACCTGCTCGCGCGGGCGACCGCGCGGGTGCAGCCCCCGTCGGACAAGGGCAAGCGGCTGAAGATCTTTTACATGACGCAGGCCTCCACCCGGCCGCCGACCTTTGTGGCGTTTGTCAACTCCAAGCAGCTGTTCCATTTCTCCTATCAGCGGTATATTGAAAACCAGATCCGGGCCACCTTCGGCCTTGAGGGCACCCCGATCCGGCTGCTCATCCGGGAGCGGGGCGAGGGCAGGTAGACATCTGCGGCAGAATATGGTATAAAAAGCGGTAAAGGATCGACCCCGCGCGCCCTTCGCGCGGGCGGATATGAGGAGGATCATTTATGACGATACTGGCGGCGGCACTCTGTGCGGGATGTGCCTATCTGCTCGGCTCGCTCAACTTTGCGATTATCGTTTCAAGGCTGTTTTTTCACAAGGATATCCGCCAATTCGGCAGCGGCAATGCCGGCATGACCAATATCCTGCGCACCTTCGGCAAGCCGGCCGCCGCGGCGGTGCTGGCGGGGGATGTGCTCAAGGGCACCTGCTCGGTGCTGCTGGGCAAGCTGTTCTTCACCCTGCTCGCGCCGCAGGCGGGCGTTTTGATCGGCGCCTACCTCGCGGCGATGGGCGCGATCTTGGGCCACCTGTTTCCGGTGTATTTCGGCTTCAAGGGGGGCAAGGGGGTGTCGGTTGCGACCGGCGCCATCCTCGCCATCGAGCCGGCCATTGTCGGCGCGCTGCTGGTGGTCTTTTTGGTGGTGATCCTCTGCAGCAGGATCGTCTCGCTTGCCTCCATCACGGTGGCGGCGCTCTACCCGGTGTTCACCTTTCTCTACTTCACCTTCTTTGACCGGGAATACGGCCACCCTTGGCTGAATACCTTTTTTGCAGCGGTGCTCGGCGGGCTGGTGATCTATATGCACCGGGCCAATATCCAGCGGCTGCGCAGCGGCACCGAGTACAAATTCGGCCAGAAGAAGAACTGAGCGCTTTCTTTGCCCGTGCGGGGCGAAAAATGGCATGGAAAACCGCGCCGCATCGGCGCGGGACGGGAGTGTGTTTTCATTGGAGATGCTTGAACTTTTCGTGAGCAGAGCAAACAGCTTTTTGCGGGACATTGTACTGATCTTCCTCTTGTGCGGCACCGGGATCTACTTCACCATCCGGCTGGGGTTTGTCCAGCTGCGCCGGTTTAAGCAGGGGATGCGGCAGGTCTTCGGAAATGTCCGGCTGCACGGCGACAAGGCCGGCGCGTCGGGGATGAGCTCCGTCCAGTCGCTGGCGACCGCTGTCGCGGCGCAGGTGGGCACCGGCAACATCGCGGGCGCGGCCACCGCGATTGCCTCCGGCGGGCCGGGGGCGATCTTCTGGATGTGGCTGTCCGCCTTCTTCGGGATGGCGACCATCTTTGCCGAGGCGACGCTGGCCCAGACCTATAAAAAGACGGTCGACGGCGAGGTCACCGGCGGCCCGGTCTACTACATCAAGGCCCGGTTCAAGGGGGCCTTCGGCACCTT
>CALXBJ010000070.1 GCA_944386515.1 uncultured Pygmaiobacter sp. | reverse complement strand
ACGGCTTTTCTGATCTTCATAAAGCGGCTCCTTTTTTGAGGGGTGATATTCGGGTTTTATGCGGTCGGCCGGCGCGGCGATGCGCCCGCCGGCGAAAACGGGTCACAGGATCCCGACGGCGAACAGGGTCAGCAGGGTGCTCAGCAGATAGAACACCAGCAGCGCGATCAGCACCGCCTTGCTGGGGCCGCCCTTTTTGTGCAGCCGCTCGGCATAGGCGGCGGCATCGCCGGCGGTCTCCTCCTGAATGCGGCGGATGCGGCGGGCGCAGTGCCGGCGGTAGAACCAGGCGGAGAACAGCCCCCAGCCGCCGATCTGCACCACGCTGAGTAGCAGCGAGCAGATCGAGGAGATCATCCCGAGGGTGGCATAGCTGACCGGCAGCGCGAAGAGGATGCCCATCTCGGCCATCATCATCAGCGCGGTGGGCAGGTTGAGCAGCAGGTTGAGCAGTGCGGCGAGGACGCCCAGCCCCCACATCTTGCGGTAGAAAAAGTAGATCGGGCCGATGAACGCCGCGCTGAAGACAAAGCCGATCTTGTGGCCGGTGGCGTCCATCCGCTTGAACTGGTAGATATAAAAGGGGGCGCTGGGGCCGATATAGGCGGCCCAATCCGCGATGGGGATGCCGTCGATCTCCCCCCGCAGGTCCTGCGCGGCGGCAAAACCGCCCATCCCAAAGCCGGCCTGTGCGCCGCCGGGGCCAGAGCGCGGCTCGTCGGTGTGCAGCGGCGCGCCGCACTTTTCGCAAAAGACCTGATCCCCGGCATAGGACGCCCCGCAGGAGGGGCACTTGTTCAGCGGCGGGGCGCTGGCGGGGCGCTTCCACTCAAAGCCGCTCGCGTGCAGGCCGGCATAGACGCAGCCCCCCTGCTTGTGGTAGCACTCGCGGTGGTAGGGCGCGCCGCACTCCGGGCAGACGACGATGTCGTCGTCCGGGGCAAATGGTTTTTTACAGACAGGGCAGCTGCAGCCCTCATAATTCAGCATAAAAAAGCCTCCGAAGCGCGCGGCCGGCGGTCGTCCGGCGGCGCATCCAAACTTGTGACCTCTATTCTACCGCAATTCACACAAAAATGCAAAGATTGCGCGGGATAAAATAACACGCCGGCCGCCCCGGGCGCCCGCGGCGGCGGCAGACGGTCAAACGGCGGCCAAAGCCCCTTTACAACCGGGGGGCAGATCGGTATAATAATATATTGGATTAAAACGCGCCGCTGATGCAGCGGGCGGTCAACGAAGGCAGTGCCGGGCGCCCTGCCCGGCTATGGAGAGTGGAAGCATGATCATTCTGGACGAAGTAAAACACGATCTCTCGGTCCTCGGGCCGGAGGTCAAGGACATCGGGGAGGCGCTGGCCATCCCCGCAAACAGCCAGCGGTATGAGGAGCTGACCCAGAAAAGCTCGGAGCCGGGCTTTTTTGACGATCAGGAGAACAGCCGCAAGATCTTTGCCGAGATGAGCGAGATCAAGGGCAAGCTGGACAAATACGCCGAGCTGCAGCAGCTGTTTTCCGACGCGGAGACCTTTGCCGAGCTGGCGGAGGAGATGGGGGACGAGGAGCTGCTGCCCGAGGCGGAGGAGCACGTCGCCAAGGTCAAGGAGAAGCTGGAGGAGCTGCGGCTGATCACCCTGCTGCGGGGCGAGTACGACCACAACAACGCGATTTTGACCTTCCACGCCGGCACCGGCGGCACCGAGGCACAGGACTGGGCGCAGATGCTCTACCGGATGTACACCCGCTGGGCGGACGCGCACGGCTATGCCGTCGAGGTGCTGGACTATCTGGACGGGGACGAGGCGGGCATCAAGAGCGCCTCGATCATGGTCAAGGGCACCAACGCCTACGGGATGCTCAAGAGCGAGAACGGGGTGCACCGTCTGGTGCGGATCAGCCCGTTTGACGCCAACGCCCGCCGGCAGACCAGCTTTGCCAGCCTCGAGGTCATGCCCGAGCTGGACGACTCGATCCAGGTGGACATCCGCCCCGAGGATGTCGAGATGCAGGTCTATCGCTCCTCCGGCGCGGGCGGCCAGCACATCAACAAGACCTCCTCGGCGGTCCGGCTGATCCACAAGCCCACCGGCATCGTGGTCTCCTGCCAGACCCAGCGCAGCCAGTTCCAGAACAGGGACTACGCCTATGAGATGCTTAAGGCCAAGCTGTTCCAGATCGCGCTGCAGCAGCACAAGGACAAGATCGAGGACATCAAGGGCGTGCAGAACGAGATCGCCTGGGGCCACCAGATCCGCAGCTACGTCTTTATGCCCTACACGCTGGTCAAGGACCACCGCACCGGATATGAGACCGGCAATGTCGAGGCGGTCATGAACGGCGACCTCGACGGCTTTATCAACGCCTATCTCAAAGCGGTGAGCCGCGGCGAGCTGGAGGGCCGTTCAAACAGACTCAAAATCGCCGTGCATCCCATTGGTCCGCGGCGATTTTTTTGTGGTTTTAAACCTCAGACAAATCTTAAAACACAGTAAAATACCCAA
>CALXBJ010000069.1 GCA_944386515.1 uncultured Pygmaiobacter sp. | reverse complement strand
CAGCTATGACCGGTTCATCCGCACCACCGACGACTACCACGTCGCCTCGGTGCAGAAGATCTTCCGCAAGCTGTACGAGAAAGGCGACATCTACAAGGGTGTTTACAAGGGCCACTACTGCAAGCCCTGCGAGAGCTTCTGGACCGACAGCCAGCTGGTCGACGGCAAGTGCCCCGACTGCGGGCGGGAAGTTTATGAGGCTGAGGAGGAGGCCTACTTCTTCAAGATCAGCAAATATTCCGACCGGCTGCTGCAGTACTACGCCGACAACCCCGACTTCATCCAGCCCGAGACCCGCAAGAACGAGATGATCGCCTTCATCGGGCAGGGGCTGCAGGACACCTGCGTCTCCCGCACCAGCGTCAAGTGGGGCATCCCGGTCGATTTTGACCCCAACCACACCATCTATGTCTGGATTGACGCGCTCTCGAACTACATCACCGCGCTGGGCTGGGGCAACGACAAATACAACGACTATGACCGCTACTGGCCCGCCGACATCCACATGGTCGGCAAGGAGATCCTGCGGTTCCACACCATCATCTGGCCCGCGATGCTGATGGCGCTGGATCTGCCGCTGCCCAAAAAGGTGTTCGGCCACGGCTGGGTGCTGATTGACGGCGGCAAGATGAGCAAGTCCAAGGGCAACATCGTCGACCCGGTGATCCTCTGCGACCGGTACGGGGTGGACGCGATCCGCTATTTCCTGCTGCGGGAGATCCCGTTCGGCAACGACGGCGTCTTTACCAACGAGTCGCTGATCAACCGGATCAACACCGATCTGGCCAACGATCTGGGCAACCTGCTCAGCCGAACCGCCGCGATGGTCAAAAAGTATTTCGGCGGCGCGCTGCCCGCCGAGCGGGAGGCCGACCCGCTGGATGACGAGCTGCGCGCGCTCTGCCTCGCGCTGCCCGGCAAGGTGACCGACTGCATGGACAAGCTGCTGCTGCCGCAGGCGCTGATGGAGATCTTCAAGCCGATCCAGCGCGCCAACAAATACATCGACGAGACCGCCCCCTGGGTGCTGGCCAAGGACGAGGGCAAAAAGGCCCGCCTTGCCGCCGTGCTGGCAAACCTCTGCGAGGTGCTGCGGTACGCCGCGGTGCTGCTGACCCCCTTCCTGCCCACCACCGGGCCGAAGATCGCCGACCAGCTGGGCCTGTCCGAAGCGCAGCGCAGCTTTGACGCGCTGGCGCAGTTCGACGCGCTGGAGGGCGGGCATCCGATCCCCGGCGGGGATCCGCTCTTCCCCCGGATCGATGTCGCCAAGGAGCTGGCCGCCCTTGAGGCGGACCGCGCGGCCCGTGCCGCTGCCGCCGCTGCCGCTGCTGCCGCCCCCGCCGCGGAGGGGGAAGCCGCCGGCGAGCCGATCGAGCACGAGCCGGAGATCGACTTTGACGGCTTCACCAAGGTCGAGATGCGGGTGGCGCAGGTGCGCAGCTGCGAGCGGATGAAGGAGTCCAAAAAGCTGCTGAAGCTGACCGTCTTTGACGGCGAGCGGGAGCGCACCATCCTCTCGGGCATCGCCAAATGGTATGCGCCGGAGGACCTGATCGGCAAGAAGGTCGGCATCGTCGCCAACCTCGCCGCCCGGCCGATGATGGGCGGCAAATACCTGTCGGAGGGGATGATCCTCGCGGCGGACACCGCCGACGGCGGCGCGTCGGTCGCCTTCTTCCCCGACGAGGTCAAGGCGGGCAGCCGGATCCACTGATCCCTTCCCCGCCCCGTATCTTCCAAAAAGCAGCCCGGGGCGCGGCCTTTTGCCGCGCCGGTTCCCGGGCAAAAAATCAACCCACAAAAAAAGCTGCCGCGGCAGCTTTTTTTGAGCTTATTTCGAGGTGTGTATAACGTGACGGATTCCAAAAACAAAAACATCTTTACCAGCCGCCTTGGCATGGTGCTGCTCGCGCTCTTCTGCGTGCTGCTCTGGAGCAGTGCCGTCCCGATGACCAAGGTCGGCTATGCCGCTTTCGGCATCGGGGAGGATGCCTCGGTCTTCACCAAGCTGCTCTTCGCCGGCATCCGGTTCACCCTCGCGGGGGTCACGGTGCTGCTGCTGGGCAGCGCCGCCGCCCGCAAGCCGCTGACCTTCCGGCGCAGTCAGACGGGCAGGGTGATGCTCTACGGCCTGATGCAGGCCACCGTGCAGTACCTGTTCTACTACATCGGGCTGTCCCACTCCACCGGCACACTGGGCAGCATTATGTCCTCCACCGCCGCCTTCTTTGTGGTGCTGCTCGCGCCGCTCTTCTATCCGCAGGACAGGCTGACCGGCCTCAAAGGGCTGGGCTGCCTGTTCGGGCTTGTCGGCATCGTCGTCGCCTCGGTGGGCGGGCAGCTGGAGTTCACCCTGACCGGCGAGGGCTTTTTGCTTCTCTCCGCCGCGGCGAACGCCTCCAGCTCCCTGCTGGCCCGCCGGTTTACGCAGGAGATCCCGCCGATGGCCCTGACCGGATGGGGGCTGACCCTCGGCGGCGCGCTGCTGCTGGCCGTGGGGCTGGTCGGCGGCGGCTATCTGCCGCAGGTCAGCGTCAGGGCGCTGGGCATCCTCTGCTATCTGTTCCTGCTCTCGGCGACCGCGTTCTCGATCTGGACCAGCCTGCTCAAATACAACGACGCGGGCAAGGTCTGCATCTTCAACTCCCTCTCCCCGATCTTCGGCACCTTCCTGTCGATTCTGCTGCTCGGGGAGGATTCCTTCCAGCTGCGGTATCTGGTCTCCCTCGCGCTGGTCTGCGGCGGGGTCTACCTTGTCAACCGCACCGCCAAAAAGAGAGGGTAATATCATGCCGATGATCTTCGACACCCACGCCCACTCCACCGCCTCCGCCTTTGATGCGGACCGAGACGCGCTGCTCGGCGCTCTGCCGGGCCGCGGGGTCGGTCTGGTGCTCGACTGCGCCACCGACCTCGACTCGAGTCTTGCCAGCCTCGCGCTGGCCGAGCGGTATCCCTTTCTCTACACCGCGGCCGGCATCCATCCCGAGAGCCTGATTGAGGAGGACGCCTCGACCCAGACCCGGTTTGCCGGGGACTGGCGCGCCGAGATGGCGGCCATCCGCCCACTCTACGACCACCCCAAGGTGGTCGCGGTCGGGGAGTGCGGTCTCGACTACCACTGGCCGGTGCCCAAGGACGCGCAGCTTGCGCTGTTTGAGGCGGAGATCCGCCTCGCGCTGGAGCTGGACCTGCCGATCATCGTCCACGACCGGGAGGCCCACGCCGACACCTATGCGCTGCTGCGCCGCTACCGCCCCAAGGGGGTGGTGCACTGCTATTCCGGCAGCGCCGAGGATGTCCGCTGGCTGACCGGGCAGGGGCTGTACATCGGTTTTGGCGGGGTGACCACCTTCAAAAACGCCCGCAAGGTGCTGGAGGCCGCCGCCGCGGTGCCGGAGGACAAGCTGCTGATTGAGACCGACGCGCCCTATATGGCCCCGGTCCCCTTCCGCGGCAAGCGGAATGACTCCTCGCTGCTGAGCCATGTCGCCGACACCCTTGCCGCGCTGCGCGGAGTGAGCGCCGACCGGCTGCTGGAGCAGACCGAGGCGAACGGCCGCGCGCTGTTCGGCATCCCGGCCGCCGTCTGAGCCGGATCTTGCTTTTTTTGCCGTCTTTCCCGGCTTGTCCTCAACCGCTTTGCCCCGTATTTTTCTTTTCCCTCGTATGGGTTATAGCGGCAGTTATCCTCTTTGCACAGACAGGCGGATTTTATCCTTTTCTTCCACAAAACCAGATTTTTAGACAAAGAGCCTGATGCGGCCACCAAACTGCTGCCGCGTCAGGCTCTCTTTTTCTGTTCCATTGCGCTGTGCCTGTCTCGCTGCCCGCCGGCCAAGCTTGACGGCCTTTCCCTTCAATTCCCGTTCTTTTGTATCGATTGGTAGCGCTCGATCAGCTGCAATAGGGTGATCTGCTCCATCGCGTGCTGAATTGCATCCGAGATCCGGCGGTACGGCTCCTCGAG
>CALXBJ010000068.1 GCA_944386515.1 uncultured Pygmaiobacter sp. | reverse complement strand
CAATCAGGTTGTGATGCTGCGTATGCCAAATAACATGCGCTAATAGTCAGAACCAGAGTGAGGTGAACGAAGATGAAGGAAGGTATCCATCCCAAGTATGTGGATTGCGTGATCACCTGCGCCTGCGGCGAGGTCATCCACACCCGTTCCACGAAACCGGAGATCCGTGTTGAGGTGTGCTCCAAGTGCCACCCCTTCTACACCGGCAAGCAGAAGCTGGTTGATTCCGGCGGACGCGTCGACCGCTTCAAGAAGCGTTTCGGCATCAAGGACTGAAATTGATAACCCAAAAACAACCTTGCCACCTGCGGGCAAGGTTGTTTTTTACCCGCTTTTCCGCCCCCTGTGCGGGAGAGCCGGAGGGAGGGGAGCAGGCTGGAAAGCTATACCACGATTGAAGGGGTGGCCCGCGCGACCATCGTCGAGAAGAAGAGCGAGTTCATCGCCGCCGCCTCCTTTGCGGACAGCGAGGAGGCCGCGCTGCGCTTTTTGGATTCGGTGCGGGCCGAGCACCGCACCGCGAACCACAACGTCTACGCCTATCTGCTGCGGCGCGACAGCCGCACCCGGTATTCCGATGACGGCGAGCCGCAGAAGACCGCCGGCCTGCCGGTGCTGGAGGTGCTGCGCCACTCCGGCCTGACCGACCTGATTGTGGTGGTCACCCGGTATTTCGGCGGGACGCTGCTGGGCACCGGCGGTCTGGTGCGCGCCTACACCGGCGCGGCACAGGCCGCCTTGGAGCAGGCGCACCGGGTCACCATCCGCCCCTGCGTCGACCTTGAGATCCGGCTGGAGTATTCCCTCTACGAGCAGGCATCGCGGCTTGCCGCAGCGGCGGGGGCAAAGGTGCGGGACACCCTGTTCACCGACAAGGTCACCCTCGCGCTGACCATGCTGGACGGCACCCAGCAGCAGCTGCTGCGCAGCCTGTCCGAGCTGTGCAGGGGCAGGCTGGATGCGCAGCAGAGCGACCCTTATTACGCTCCGTTTTGAGCAAAAAGAGGAAGCCGGCGGCGGATTTTTGGCACAGGGACAAATTTTCACAAAAATTTTTGTGAAAAAAAGGGATTTCGTCAAAAACAGCGTATAGTATCAATGTAGGCCTTTGGCCCTTTTTGCCGCGGCGAAAAGGGGTTACAGCCCGGCACGGTGAGGATCCTGCCGGTTTTCCCATGGGAGGTGGCCGCAGTTGACGGTACGCGAGCGCACACAGGAGATTGAGCGGATGACCCTGTCCCCCTACGCCTGCCTGTCGGAGCAGAGCGCGGGGCGGCGCAGGGAGGAGGAACCCTGCCCGATGCGCAGCTGTTTTCAGCGGGATCGGGACCGGATCATCCACTGCAAGAGCTTTCGACGGCTCAAACAGAAGACACAGGTCTTCCTCGCACCCGAGGGGGACCACTACCGCACCCGTCTGACCCATACGCTGGAGGTGTCCCAGATCGCGCGGACCATCTCGCGGGCGCTGCGGCTCAACGAGGACCTGACCGAGGCGATTGCGCTGGGGCATGATCTGGGCCACACCCCGTTCGGCCACGCGGGGGAGCGGGCGCTCAACAGCCTGTGCCCGGGCGGCTTTGCCCATTATCTGCAGAGCGTGCGGGTGGTCGAGCGGCTGGAAAAATATCCCGATGGGCTGAACCTCTCAAAGGAGGTGCTGGACGGGATCGCCTGCCACACCAAGGGGCCGGAGGCATCCACGCTGGAGGGGCAGGTCGTCAAGTACGCCGACCACATCGCCTACATCAACCACGACATCGAGGACGCGGTGACGGCGGGGGTGCTGCACCAGCAGGACCTGCCGCGGGAGGCGGTGCGGGTGCTGGGCGCGACCAAGAGCCGGCGGATCACCACCCTGATCACCTCGCTGGTGGAGCACAGCGCCGACGGCGTGCTGCGGATGGAGGACGAGGTGTACGAGCAGTACGAGGCGCTGCACCGCTTTATGTACGCCACCGTCTATGTGGACAAGCGCGCCAAAAAAGAGGAGCAAAAGGTCGATAAGCTCATCGAGGAGCTTTATCGGTATTACCGGGACAAGCCGGGAAAGATGCCCGGCCAGTTCCAGCAGATCTATGATGAGGAGGGGCCGGACCGCGCGGTGACCGACTATATCTCGGGGATGAGCGACGAGTTTGCGATCCGCACCTTTGAGCGGCTGTTCGTGCCCCGCGGCTGGTCGCTGCAGTACTGACCGGCCGGCGGCAGAGAGGAGAGGAGGGCGCGGCATGGCAATTTCACCCGATTATATGCAGGAGCTCTCCCAGCGGACCGACATCGTCGAGCTGGTGAGCGGCTATGTGCAGCTGCGCCGCCGCGGCCGCACCTACACCGGGCTGTGCCCCTTCCACAGCGAAAAGACCCCCTCCTTTGTGGTCTACCCCGAAAACTCCAGCTTCTACTGCTTCGGCTGCGGGGCGGGCGGGGACGCGATCACCTTTGTGCGGAAGATCAACAATCTGGACTACATAGAGGCGGTCAAGCTGCTGGCCTCCCGCGCGGGGATGCCGCTGCCCGACGAGCGGGATGACGCGGGGCAGATAAAACGGCGGATTCTGGCAATGAATAAGGACGCAGCGCGGTTTTTCGCCGCCCAGCTGAACACCGAGGAGGGGCGCGCGGCCCGCGGCTATCTGCGGGGGCGGGCGCTGTCCGACGCGACGATCCGGCGCTTTGGGCTGGGGTATGCGCCGGGCGGCTTCCATGCCACCGGCGACCACCTGAAAAAGCTGGGCTATACCGAGGAGGAGCTGCTGGCCGGCGGCATCGTCAAGCGCAGCCAGCGCGGCGGGGTCTATGACTTCTTCCATGACCGGGTGATTTTCCCGATCATCGACCTGCGGGGCAACGTGATTGCCTTCGGCGGCCGGCGGATGGGGGAGGAGGGCGGCCCCAAATACCTCAACAGCGGCGACACGCCGGTCTTCAAAAAGAGCCGCAATATGTTCGCCCTCAACTTTGCAAAAAAGTCCCAGAGCAAGCGGGATATCCTCTGCGAGGGGTATATGGACGCCATCGCGCTGCATCAGGCCGGCTTTGACACCGCGGTGGCCCCGCTGGGCACCGCCTTCACGCCGGAGCAGGCAAAGCTGCTGTCCAACTACGCCGAGGAGCTGGTGCTCTGCTACGACAGCGACGAGGCGGGGCAGAAGGCCACCCGCCGCGCGATCGGGATCCTTGCAAGCGAGTCGATGAAGGTCTCGATTTTGACGGTGCAGGGGGCGAAGGACCCGGACGAGTTCATCAAAAAGTACGGCGCCGAGCGGTTCGAGCTGCTGGTGGAGGGGAGCAAAAGCGCCCTGGATTTTCAGATTCAGCAGCTGCGCTCCCGCAATGATGTCGCTTCCCCGGAGGGGCGGATCGCCTTTTTGCAGGAATTTGTGCGTCTGATGGCCGCCACTCCCAACCCCATCCAGAGGGATGTGTACATCAGCAAGGTGTGCCGGGAGCTGGAGGTGGACAAACAGGCGGTGGTGCTGCAGCTGGAAGCCGCCCTCAAGCGCAAACGGAGCGGCGAGCAGAAGAAGGAGGCCCGGGATCTGAAGGTCTTTACTGACCGGGACCCCAGGGGCAAACCGGATTTCGAGCGTCAGCGCTCCCCCAAGGCCGCCCTGGCGGGGGAACGCCTCATCGCCTATCTGATGAAAAATCCCGACCAGGTCTCCCGGGTAGTCACCAGCGTCCGGGAGGAGCAGTTTGTTTCCGCGCTGGATCGGCGGCTGTATCAGCTCATCAGCGGGCGGCTGCTGGCGGGGCAGCCGGCGGATCTTTTTTCCCTTTCCGGGCAGCTGGAGACGGAGGAAATGGATCGCCTCTCAGGGATTCTTACCGTGGAAGGCGGGCAGAACATCAGCGACGCCGAAGCGGAGGATTATATTCGGGTCCTGCAGGCCGTGGGAACCGAGAAAAAACCGGAAGAAGTTGGCAAAATGGAGGACGACGAGCTGCGACGCTACATAGCCTCCCTGACAGCCAATAAGAAATAGGAGGAACTACATTGGCAGCACAGGATAAAAAATCAGTGATTAAGGACCTTTTGGAAGCGGGCAAAGCCAAGGGCAAACTGTCCACCAAGGAGATCAACGACGCTCTGGAGGAGCTGGACTTCGATGTGGAGCAG
>CALXBJ010000067.1 GCA_944386515.1 uncultured Pygmaiobacter sp. | reverse complement strand
CGAATGGTACAAGGGCAACCCGCGCGAGGTCGGCTTCACCGACCACGCCAAGACCATCCCGGTGCTGATCGGCAGCGTGATGGGGGAGTTCTGCTTTGAGCCGGGGGTCCAGAACAAGTACCAGATGTCCGACGCCGAGGCGATGGCGCTGGTGGAGGAAAAATACGGCAGCTATGCCCCGCGCCTTGCCGAGCTGTTCCGCGCGGCCTACCCCGGCAAGCACCTGACCGACCTGCTTTACCTCGACGCCTTCTTCCGCGGCCCGACCCGGCAGTTCATCGCGCTGCGGTCGGCCAGCTGCGCCGCGCCGACCTACGCCTACCTGTTTGCCTACGACTTCCCGATCGACGGCGGCAAGACGGCCTGGCACTGCAGCGAGATCCCGTTTGTCTTCCACAACACCTGCCGCACCCCCCTCTTCAACGTCCCGGGCGAGACCGACCGCCTGGAGGAGCAGGTCAGCGGCGCGTTCGTCCACTTCGCCCGGTACGGCAGCCCGGCGATCCCCTCGCTGCCCGCCTGGACCCCCTGCACCGCGGGGGAGGAGGCGACGATGGTGCTGGACACCGTCAGCGAGCTGCGGCATAACTTTGACGCGGCCCTCGTCGACCTGCTGATCGAGAGCGGCGCCGCCCCGGCGCTGACCCTGCTGGACACCGTCGCCCCGAGCGGCGAAACCGTCACCGTCCGCCACTGACCCACACGGCGCGCGGCCAATTTTGGGCCGGAAGAATATTTTTCCCAGTTTCAGAAACCGGCCCGCGCGGCGCGCGGCCAAGGCGCGGCGGAACAAAAAGCGCAAAAACGGCAAAGCAAAAAAACGGAAAAGCGCAGCCCCCCAAAAAGCGGCGGGGGCTGCGCTTTTTTGCGCCGTGGCAAAGGCCGGCAGAGGCCGCCCGCTTCACCGGGGAGGGAAGGGCTGCATCGCGTCCGGATAAGCCCCCTCTTTTCGGCCGCTCCCCTCAACCGGGGGAAAGGGGCCCCGGCGCATCCGGCCCCTCCCCGGCAGGGGCGTCCCGCTCCGTTTCCCGCAGCGGCGCTGCGAGGCGGATCGGCGGCGCGGGATCCTCGAGGATCAGCTCTTCGCAGACCTGCTGCGCGCCGACCAGAATCCCGGCGGCCCTTTCGCACGCGCGGCGGCAGGACGCGGGGTTTTCCGCCTGCAGGCTTTTCTCAAGCAGCCGGATCGCCCGCTCCGTGACGCCGAACAGAAAAAAATACAGCCCCTTATAATCCGCCATCTGTACACCCCCTTTGTGCCCTCAAAAAAACAATCGGCTGAGATAGTTTAGAACAAAGTGTTCAAAATGTCAATAGACCAAATTGTTCTATTCTATACTGGCACCGGTGATGCAGATGAAACAGTATCGGCGGATCCGCGATCTGAGGGAGGATCGGGATCTCACACAGGCGCAGGTCGGCGCGGCGGTCAACCTGCCGCAGCGGACCTATGCGTATTATGAGAGCGGCCAGCGGATGATCCCGCCGCAGGTGCTCTGCGCGCTGGCCGACCTGTATCAGGTCAGCGTCGACTATCTGTTGGAGCGCACCGACCGGCGGGAGGTCAACCGCTGACCTGCGCGGCCAATTTTGGGCCGGAAGAATATTTTTCCCAGTTTCAGAAACCGGCCCGCGCGGCGCGCGGCCAAGGCGCGGCGGAACAAAAAGCGCAAAAACGGCAAAGCAAAAAAAACGGAAAAGGGGTTTTGCAGGATGACCTATCAGGAAATGTTCGAGCAGGTGCAGCGGCTGCTCGCCGCCGCCGATGCGAGCGGCATCGGGGAGCATCTGGCATTCCAGTTCAACATCACCGGCGAGGGGGCGGGGGCGTTCTATCTCGAGGTGAAGGAGGGCGCGGTCTCGGTGCAGCCGTACGAGTACCACGACCGGGACGCGCTGTTCACCTGCTCGGCCGAGACCCTCTTCAAGATCGCGCAGGGCAAGACCGACCCGGTCGCGGCGGTGATGCTGGGCCGGCTGCGGGTCGAGGGCAACATCGACAAGGCCCTCAAGCTCAAGCAGCTGCTGGGCAAAAAGTGACCCCGCCCCGCCCGGGGTTTCGCGCCGCGCCCGCCGGGGGTTTCGCGCCGCGGCGGATCCAGCGGAATACAGCCGCGTCTGCGCGGCATAAAAAGGAGAGAGACGGATGAAAAAACCACCCTATGAAGTGCCGGCGGCAAAGCGGATCCGGGTCATCATCGACACCGACTGCGCCTGTGAGGCGGACGACCAGTATGCGGTCGCCCACCAGCTGATGACCCCCAAGTTTGCGGTGGTGGGGATCACGGCGGCGCATTTCGGCGCGCGGTTCGGCGCGCGGTCGGCGGCCGAGTCGGCCCAAAGGAGCTTCGAGGAGGCCCGCCGTGTGGTGGGGCTGATGGGGCTGCAGGATCAGGTGCCGGTGCTGCCCGGCTGCCCGCAGCCGCTGCCCGACGAGGTGACGCCGGTCGATTCGCCGGCCAGCCGGTTCATCGTCGAGGAGGCGATGCGGCAGGACGACCGCCCGCTGTTTGTGGCGGTGCAGGGGGCGCTGACCAACCTGGCGTCGGCCTATCTGATGCGGCCCGAGATCGCCGGCCGGCTGACCGCCGTCTGGGTCGGCGGGGGCGGCTATCCCGACGGGGAGTACGAGTTCAACGCCGACAACGACATCAACGCGGCGAACGTCCTGCTGGATTCCCCCATCGAGCTGTGGCAGGTGCCAAAGGACGTCTACTCCTCGCTGCAGGTCAGCTTTGCGGTGCTCTATGACCGGGTGTGGCCCTGCGGCGAGATCGGCCGCTATCTGGTGGAGCATATGACGCAGGAGGTAAACCCCGGGCCGATGCAGCAGATGAGCGCCGACAAGGAAAAGCGGCTGCTGGCAGAGGGGTACAGCCGCGGCGCGCTGCGCTGCGCCTATCCCGGCGGGGAGCACTGGCTGCTGGGGGATTCGGCGGCGGTGGGGCTGATGCTCAGCGACCATTTGCGGCGGTTTTCGGTCATCGGCGCGCCCCGCATCGAGCCGGACGGCTGCCGCTATCAGCTGCGGCCGGAAAACCCCCGCAGGATCCGGGTCTACCACAGCGTGGACTGGCCGTTTATCCTCGAGGACTTCTTCGCCAAGATCCGCTACTATTTCGGCAGCTGACCCGGCGGCGGGGCGGGGCCGCAAAACGGCAAAGCGGCAAAAGCGGCAAAAGAGCAAAAAGGGCGGCCCCCGGAACCATTCGGTTCCGGGGGCCGCCCTTTCACGGACGGGGCGGGGGCTTTAGCCGCGGCGCAGATGCAGCGCGAAGCCGCCGACCTCCTCCTTAAAATAGATCGCCTTCAGCCGGCCCTTTTCATCCCGCGCGGCGGAATCCCAGTCGAGGGGGACCCCGATCCGCTCGAAATAGGCCGCCGCCCGGTCGATGTCCCGGGTGTTGATCCCGATGTGGCCGTGGGCGCCGAGATACGGCCCCTTGACCACCTCGGCGAGGCTGCCGGCAAAGAACGCGCCGGGCAGCTCCTCGACCGGCTGGCCGAACAAAAAGCCCAGCCGCCCGGCCACCGCGGCGGCCGCGCCGGCGTCGGCGGTGTTGATCCCGACATGGGCCAGCGAGAAGCCCAGCACCCGCTGCACAAGGCCGCGGCAGAGCGCGCTGATGCCGGCCCAGTCCTTCGCCTGCACCAGCTTGTCGGGGCAGGTGAAGCTGCCGCCGACCCCCGCGACGTTGCCCAGCGAGAGGTAGTCCAGCATATTTTCCTCGTTCACCCCGCCGGTCGGCAAAAAGGAGATGCCGGCATACGGGCCGGCCAGCGCCTTCAGCGTCTTGACCCCGCCGTAGGCCGCGGCGGGGAAGAACTTGCAGACCGACAGGCCGAACCCCATCGCCTGCTCGATGTCGGCGGGGCTGACCACGCCGGGCAGCACATCGACCCCGTTCTCGCAGCACCAGGCGACCACCGCGGGGTTGAAGCCGGGGGTCACGATGAACCGCCCGCCGGCCGCGACCGCCCGCTTTGCCTGCTCCACCGTGTGGACGGTGCCCGCGCCGACCAGCACCTCCGGCGCGCCCTGCGCGATCCGGGCGATCGCCTCCTCGGCGGCGTCGGTGCGGAAGGTGACCTCCGCGATCGGGATGCCCCCCTCGGCCAGCGCGCGGGCCAGCGGCAGGGCGTCGTCGGCATCCTGCAGCACCACCAGCGGCAGGATGCCGATCTGGCGGATCAATTCAAGATTTTCACTCATTTTGATTTTGCTCCTTTCACCGGCCGGCGCCGCCCCGCCCGGGTGCGGGGCCGGTCTCGGCTGGATATCGGGCCGCCCGCGCGGCCGGGTTTCTTTTTAAGGGATGCCCCCCGCCGCGGTCACAGGGTATCCAGCCCCATAAAGGCCGCCAGCTGCGGGCGGGTGGGCAGCCCGTCGTTGTCCCCGATGCAGGTGACCTGAATCGCGCCGACCGCGTTGCCCCGGCGCACCGCCTCCTCCAGCGGCAGCCCCTCCATCAGGGCGCTGAGCATCCCGGCGGCAAAGCCGTCCCCGGCGCCGACGGTGTCCACCACCTTCTCCACCGCAAAGCCCGGCACCAGCCGGCTGCCCGTGGCGGTGGTGACCACCGCGCCCCGGCCGCCCACCTTGACGGCGACCGCCTTGGCCCCCAGCGCGAGGTAGAACCGGCCGATCTGCTCGGCGTCCCGGCTGCCGCAGAGGATCTCCCCCTCCGCCTCGCCGGGCAGCAGATAGTCGGCGAGGGCGGCCAGCTGGTTGATGGTGCGCACCATCTCCTCCCGGCTGGGCCACAGCTGGGGGCGCAGGTTGGGGTCAAAGCTGATGGTCAGCCCCGCCTCCCGCGCGCGCTGCGCCAGACGGAACGCCGCCGCGCGGGTCTGCTCGGACAGCGCGGGCAGGATGCCGGTCAGGTGCAGCCAGCCGTAGCCGGAAAAGTCCACCCCGTCCACGTCGTCGGCGCACAGCGCGCTGGCGGCCGAGCCGCGGCGGAAATAGAAGATCTCGGGGTCGCCGCTGTGCACCTTGCTCTTGAGCATGAAGCCGGTGCTGCGGTCCGAGGAATAGCGGACAAACTCGCTGCCGATGCCATTCTCCCCCAGCACCCGGACGATCCGCCTGCCGAAGGGGTCGTCCCCCAGCCGGGTCAGATAGGTCACCGGGTGCTCCAGCCGGGCCAGACCGACCGCGACGTTAAACTCCGCCCCGGCGACCGCCATCGTGTAGCCGCCCACCGCGTCCAGCGGGCCTTCCTCCTGCGCGATGAACAGCCCCATCGGCTCCCCCGCCAGCAGTATCCCTTTTTTCATCCTGTCTCCTCCTTTTCGCATCCGCTCACAGGCTGCCGAAGACGCACTCGCCCCCGATGACGGTGGCCAGCACCCGGGTCTTCAGCAGGTCGTCGGGCCGCTCCTCGCCCAGCTCGACCGGGTCGGCGTCCAGCACCGCAAAGTCCGCCCACTTGCCCGCCGCAAGGCTGCCGCGGCTCTCCTCGGCGAAGATCGCATAGGCGCCCCAGTCGGTGTAGCCGTGCAGCGCCTGGAGCGGGGTGACCGCGTTCTCGGGGCAAAAGCCGCCCTTTGGCTCCAGCTGGTCGTTGGTGCGGGTGATGGCCGCGTGCATCCCGCGCAAGGGGCTGGGGTTTGCCACCGGGCAGTCGCTGCCGAAGGCGACCAGCCCGGTCGAGCGCAGCACCAGCCCGGCGGCATAGGCGCCGTGGACCCGCTCCTCCCCGAGGCGGCGCAGCGCCATGCCGGCGCTGTTGGGCGCGTGCATCGGCTGCATACTGGCCACCACGCCGAGGGCGGCCGCCCGCTGCGGGGTGTCGCTGGTCACCGTCTGGAAGTGCTCGATCCGCCAGCGGTGGTCGGGGCAGGGCAGCTCGGCCAGCACCTGGGCGTAGACCCGCAGCACCTGCTCGATGGTGGCGTCCCCGATGCTGTGCACCGCGACCTGCATCCCCTGCTCGGCGGCGCGGCGCACCGCGCGGGCCATCTCCTCGTCGGTGTACATCCCGGTGCCGCGGTGGCCCGGCCGGTCGGAGAAATCGGCCAGCAGGTGGGCGCTCTGGGCGCCGACCGACCCGTCGCCCAGCAGCTTGCAGCAGCGGATGGTGAAGTGGTCGTCATACAGCCCGATCTTGGGGCAGGAGGCGAGATATGCCCGCTGGGCGTCGGTGGCGTCCTCGTCCACAAAGCCCCGCAGCGCGCCGTAGAACCGCAGCTTGTAGTCCCCGCGGCGGTACAGCTCCTCCAGCGCGTCGATCATCTCAAGGGAGGTGCCCATGTCGGTCACCGAGGTGATCCCGTAGGAGAGCAGCTTCTCCTGCGCGGCGAGCAGCTGGGCGATCCGCTCCTCGGGGGTGGTCTTGGGGATGTGCGCCTTGATGATGTCGGCCGCCGCGTTGCCCACACAGCCCTGCAGCGCGCCGTCCGGCCGGCGCATGAACTCGCCGCCGGCGGGGTTGGGGGTGTCGGGGGTGATGCCGCAGAGGGCAAACGCGCAGCTGTTGACCCAGATCAGGTGGCCGTCCATCCGGGGCAGCATGACCGGGTTGTTCGGCGCGGCGGCGTCCAGCTCCTCCTTTGTGGGGTAGGACGGGTCGTCCCAGACCTCATTGTTCCAGCCCATGCCGCCGATGATCCAGCTGCCGGGGGCGGCCGTCTGGGCCGCGGCGCGGACCTTTTCGAGGATCTCCTCCTTCGGGATGTCCCGGATCGCCAGCGTGCGCAGCGTCTGGCCGTAGCCCTCCAGATGGGCGTGCCCCTCGATGAAGCCGGGCACCACCGCCGCGCCGCCCAGATCGACCACCCGGGTATAGGGGCCGACCAGCGGCTCGACCTCCTCACGGGTGCCGACCGCCAGCAGCCGGCCCTGCGCGTCGGCGGCCATACAGCCGGCGAGGGGGCGCGCTGCATCCATTGTGCGGATCTTCCCGTTGACCCAGACGGTTTTGGCGGGGGCAATCTGCTGTTCCATTTTCAAACCCTTCCTTTCCACCGCGCTGCGAGAGCGCATTTTTCGCTTTTAACTATAACAAAAGGCAGGGGGGATTTCAATATTTGTAGGACGTAAGACGTCTTATAAATAAGCCGAAAATTAAGCCGCTTTTTTGTGAATCTTGATCCTTTGGGGTCGGATAAAGTAAAATATTGTGCAGAAAAACGGCGCTGTGTTGTAAATTGTGGAAAAAACCCCCCGCGCCGTCCGGCGCGATGGATTGACATTTTTGCGCGGAATGTCGATAATGAAACTAACAGGAAGAAAAAGACAACTGCCCGGCGGCCCGGCGCCGCGGCAGATAAGGAGCAGGAGATGTTGGGCACAGAGCAAAAGAGGAGGTCCTCGCTGGCGGAGCAGACGGCACACCAGCTGGTGGAGATGATCCAGAAAAATGAATACAAGCCGGGGGAGAAGATCCCCACCGAGATGGAGCTGGCCGAAAAGCTGAACGTCAGCCGCAGCACGGTACGGGAGGCGGTCAAGCAGCTGGCGGCCCGGAATGTGCTGGTGATCCAGCGCGGGCGGGGCACCTATGTGGCAAAGCATCCCGGCCGGGTGAAGGACGACCCGCTGGGGCTGGAGTATGTGCAGGACAAGAAAAAGCTGTTCGCCGACCTGCTGAGCGTGCGGATGGTGCTCGAGCCGTGGATCGCCGAGGAGGCGGCCCGCAACGCGAGCGAGCGGGACGTCGAGGTGATCCGCCAGCTCTGCGATGAGGTGGAGGCGCTCATCCTGAGGGGAGAGTCCCACATCGCGCAGGATGTCAAGCTGCACACCGCGATTGCCCGCAGCACCAAGAACATGGTCGCCCCGCTGCTGGTGCCGATCATCAACCGCAGCGTCTCGCTGTTCGGCGAGCTGTCCAACAACGCGCTGGGGCAGGAGACGATCGAGACCCACCGGGAGATCTCGGACGCGATTGCCCGCCATGACCCGGCGGCGGCCCGCCGCGCGATGGAGGCGCATATCGTTTTCAACCGGGACAATATCAGCCTGATCCTGTCGGAGGACCAGCTGCGGCCGGGGGAGTGACGGCAATCGCGGGCGGCGGCGCCGGCCCGTGGCCTTTTGCTCAAAAAGCGGCGGCAAGACGGAAAGGCGAAAGCAAACAGAAAAAACAGAAAAAAGGGCGGGGTTCCCCGCGTTCCGGGCAGCGGTGCTGCCCGGTTTTTTTTATGCCCGCCCCGCGCCCGCCCGCCGGCCTGCCCGCGCCCTCCTTTTTGCGGCGGCATCAGGGGCGGGAAAAGGCGGCAGCCTCGCCCCCGCGCCGCGCCGCGTCGACCGCGCGCGGATTTTCCGCCGCCCGCCCCCCGTCCCCTTTGGGGGTGCCTGCCGGTCCCTTGGCTGCGCCGGGGGCCGGACAATCATTTTATACAGAAAAATTCCGCCCAAATTGTCGAATCATCTAAAATTCAATCCGGATAATTGACAAAATATAGCGGCTATGGTAAAGTTCAACTTGCAAAGAGAACAGACGTATGATGTCTGTTCACAAAAACTTTTCTTGCGATGATAGGAAAGGAAGAGGAAAAATGAAAAAACTGATGGCAGTTCTTCTGGCCGGCGCGATGGCACTCTCGCTGGCTGCCTGCGGCGGCGGCGATTCCAGCTCGGCGGCGGCGGGCGGCAGCTCGGCGGCGGCGGGCGGCGACAAGCCGGTGGTCAAGGGCGCGGTCATGAGCCCGATGTCCGGTGAGAGCGCCCGCTTCGGCGAGCAGTACAAGGCGGCGATCGAGGCCGCGATGAAGGTGGTCGAGGAGGATTCGCTGCTCAACGACTACACGCTGGAGTTTGAG
>CALXBJ010000066.1 GCA_944386515.1 uncultured Pygmaiobacter sp. | reverse complement strand
CAGGTGGATGTTGGGCAGAAACTCCATCAGGATCTTGGACAGGTACATCAGGCTGCCCAGCATCCCGAACACCGCCATCTCCCGCGCGGTCAGCTTCAACCCTGCTCCACCCGCAGCGCGTAGCTGCAGCCCGGGACGATCTCGGTGGAATCCACCCCGGTGGAGGCATACTCCCCGTCGATGTAGAAGGCCCAGTAGCTGCCGTCGGTGTCATAGTCGGCGGTGATGCCGCAGACCGTCTTGACATACAGGCCGTACTCGCTCTCCTCGCCCTCGATCAGGCCCAGCGCCTGCAGCGCCGCGCCGACGGTGGTCTCGTCGGTGCTGATCTGGTAGGCGGTGGAGTTGCCGTCGCCGTCGGTGACGGTCAGCGCGAAGAGGGTCTCGCCCTCACCCAGCTGCTCGGCCCCGGCGGCGCCGCTGGCATCGGCCGCAGACGAGCTGCCGGGCAGGCTGGTCACGCCGGACGAGGTGATCGCCGCGCTGGAGCTGTTGTTGCTGTTGCTGTTGCTGCATCCGGTGGTGCCGAGCGCTGCCGCCGCGAGCAGCAGGGCGCACAGAGCCAGCGACAGCGACCGCTTGAGGTTGGTCATCTGTTTCATTCTGGTATTCTCCCTTAGCTTTTTATTTTTTGCCTGTCCCGCCGGCCGGCGCTCGCGGCCGCGTTTTGGGGACGGCGCCGGCAGAGAGTGTTCCGGCTCGGCGCGCGGCCGGCCCGCCTTCTCAGGGCGATGCCCCAATGGCGTTTCCCCAAACGCGGCTTTGGGTCAGGGACGGCCTTGCTCTCGCTGCGCCTCACGGCGACGTGCTCGCACAGGTTTTGCACCTGCTTCCTCTCTCCGACCGGGCCATTATACCACATCCCTTTGCCGGTTTCAAACCGAAAAAGGGCGGGCCGGCGCAAAGGGCAAGATCCGGCGGCGAGCGGGGCCGCAGGGAGACCGGCGCGGGGCATCCGTCTGCGGCTGCCCGGCGGCCCGCAGTGACCGCCGCGGGGAGGCTGCCGCGCCGCCCGGCAAAGACCGGCGCGGGGCAGCGGTCTGCAGCCGCCCCATTAAAAAACCCCGCCGGCGGCGGGGTCGCTTGGGTTCAATCTTCTTTTTTGGCCTGTGCGCGGGGCTTTGCGAACTCGGTGAAGCGAAAGAGCTTATCCCGCCGCAGCAGGTAGTAGCCCAGGCCGGTCAGGTCGGCCAGCAGCCAGCCGATGGGCACCGACCACCAGATGCCGGCCACCCCGACGGCGGGGATTGCAAAGAGAAGGTAGGCCAGCGCGACCCGGGCGCCCAGCGAGATGACGGTCAGCAGGGTAAAGGCCGAGCCCACCGCCGCCAGCGCGTTTGCCCCCAGCACCCGGCCGACGATCAGGGTGTCCGCCACATTGTAGCACTGCTGCAGCAGGTTGCCCAGGATCATCGGCACCGCGAACAGCAGCATCCGGCGCATCACCGGGCCCTTTGTCAATTCTCCCCGCATCATTTCCTCCTCTGCCGCCCCCGGTCTCACTTTTTTTGTTCCGGGTTGTATTATAGCCATCCGGGGCGCGGGTGTCAATTTGCATTTTGCGGCCCCGCTTTTTATAATGAAAGGCGGAGAAAAACCAAAAGGAGGCCCATACCATGCAGATCATCGAGCTGACCGACCTCTCGGGCGAGGGGGCGGCGCTGTTTGCCCAGCTGACCAACGCCCAGCTGCGCAGCCGGCTGGAGCCGGAGAAGGGGATCTTCATCGCCGAGAGCCCCAAGGTGATCGGCCGCGCGCTCGACGCGGGATACGCCCCCCTCGCGCTGCTGATGGAGCGGGGCAAGCTGGAGGGCGCCGGCGGGGCCGTCGCCGCCCGCTGCGGGGAGGCGCCGGTCTACACCGGCAGCCGGGAGCTGCTGGCCCGGCTGACCGGCTACACCCTGACGCGGGGGGTGCTCTGCGCGATGCACCGGCCCCCGCTGCCCGACGCCGCCGCCCTCTGCGCCGGCGCGGCGCGGGTCGCGGTGCTCGAGAACATCGTCGACGCGACCAACATCGGGGCGATCTTCCGCTCGGCGGCGGCGCTGGGGGTGGACGCGGTGCTGGTGACCCCCTCCTGCTGCGACCCGCTCTGCCGCAGGGCGATCCGGGTCAGCATGGGCACCGTGTTCCAGGTGCCCTGGACCCGGGTCGGGCGCACCGCCGCCGACTGGCCCGCCGCCGGGCTGGCGCTGCTGGGCGCGCTGGGCTTTCGCACCGCCGCGATGGCGCTGCGCGCCGACGCGCTGACCCTTGACGACCCCCGCCTTGCCGCCGAGGAGAAGCTGGCCGTCATCCTCGGCACCGAGGGGGACGGCCTCGCCGCCGACACCATCGCCCGCTGCGACTGGACGGTGCGGATCCCGATGGCCCGCGGGGTGGACTCGCTGAACGTCGCGGCGGCGAGCGCGGTCGCCTTCTGGCAGCTGCGCCGCCGCGCCGAGGGCTGACCCCGGCTTTGCAGGCCGGGGGGCCGGCCCGCTCTTCCATTTCGGAGCAGGCCGGGGGCCGGCCCGCTCTGCCGCGCCATACCGGGGCGGGCCGGCAAGGCCCTCCCGCTCCGGCAAGACCACAAAGGCAAAACCGCACAGCGCAAAAGAGAGGGGCGGTCCCGTGGGACCGCCCCTCTCCTGTCTCTTTTCCCCTGCCGGCGCAGGCGCCGCTCTGCTCCCCCCGCTCACGGGGGGCCGCCGCGGGGTTTCGCGGCCGGTCGCCGTCTCCTGCGCTTATGGGGGCCGCTCACTCCATATACGCGCCCCGCATCGGGGAGACCGCATGGGAGGCATAGGTGCGCATCACCCCGCGGGTGTAGCGGGGGGGATGCGGCTTCCATGCCGCGCGGCGGCGCTCGAGGATCTGCTCCATCTCCTCGGGGGTCTTGCGCTCCCCCGCGGCCCCGACGATCTCCAGCCGGCGGGCGGCGATGTCGATCAGGATCAGGTCCCCCTCCTCCACCAGCGCAATCGGGCCGCCGCTGGCCGCTTCGGGGCTGCAGTGGCCGATCACCGGGCCGGTGGATGCGCCCGAGAACCGCCCGTCGGTGATGAGGGCGATGCTGCGGCCCAGCGTCGGGTCACAGCTGATCGCCTCGGAGGTGTAGAACATCTCGGGCATCCCGCTGCCCTTTGGCCCCTCGTACCGGATGAACACCGCGTCCCCCGGCTCGACCCTGTGGTGCAGCACCGCGTCGAGGCACTCCTCCTCGCTGTCGAAGGGGCGCGCGCGCAGCAGCGCGGTGAACATCTCCTTGGGGCAGGCGGTGTGCTTGATGACCGCGCCCTCCGGCGCGAGGTTGCCGTAGAGCACCGCGATGCTGCCGTCCGAGGAGATGGGGTCCTTTGCCGGGCGGTTGATATCCTCCCGCTTGAGGGCGGTGCCGTAGCGG
>CALXBJ010000065.1 GCA_944386515.1 uncultured Pygmaiobacter sp. | reverse complement strand
GTCATCACGCGTCTGCCGCAAGGCGAGCGAACCAAGCCTTTCGGGACGCTGCAGCGGCTGCTGCGCACCCTGCTGCGGGAGGGCTTTACCCGCGCCGACTGCGTCGTCGCGCTGGGCGGCGGGGACGTGGGGGACCTTGCCGGTTTTGCCGCCGCCTGCTATATGCGGGGGATCGACTTTTACAACATCCCCACCACCGCCCTCAGCCAGATCGACTCCTCGATCGGCGGCAAGGTCGCGATTGATTTTGAGGGGATGAAGAACATCGTCGGCGCGTTTTACCAGCCCCGCCGGGTATTGATTGACCCGCAGCTGCTCGCCACCCTGCCCCCGCGCCAGATGGCAAACGGCCTCGCGGAGGCGATCAAGGCCGGGGTAATCGCGGACGAGGGGCTGCTCGAACTGTTTGAGCAGCGGGACGCGCGGGAATGCCTTGCCGAGGTGCTGCTGCGCTCGCTGCGGTTCAAGCAGCGGATTGTCGAGCAGGACGAGCGGGAATCCGGCCCCCGCAAGCTGCTCAACTTCGGCCACACCATCGGCCACGGGATCGAGAGCGTCTGCGGCTTTGCGGGCGACGAGGGGCTGCTGCACGGGGAATGCGTCGGGCTTGGGATGCTGCCGATGTGCACCGACCCCGCGCTGCGGCGCCGGGTCGAGGCGGTCCTCGAAAAATACGGTCTGCCCACCCGGGCGGCCTTTGACCCCGACGCGGTCTTCGACGCGGTCTGTCACGACAAAAAGGCCACCGCAAAGGGGATCACCATCGTCACCGCCGCGCGCGCGGGCGCCGCAGAGCTAAGCGAGATCCCCCTTGAGCGGCTGCGCAGCCTGATTAAACGGGAAGCAAAGGAGGGGATCGGCAGATGAAGAGCGTTTTCGGCAGCAACCTGACCCTCTCCCTCTTCGGGGAATCCCACGGCCCGGCCATCGGGGCGGTGCTGGACGGGCTTGCGCCCGGCATCCCGCTGGACCTCGATGGGATCCGGCTGCGGCTGGACCAGCGCCGCGGCGAGGCGGCGCTTTCCACCGCGCGGCGGGAGGCCGACGAGTTTGAGCTGGTCAGCGGCTTTTTCAACGGGCGCACCACCGGCGCGCCGCTGACCATCCTCATCCGCAACGCGGACACCCATTCGGGCGACTACCGGCAGCTGCAGGCGCTGATGCGCCCCTCCCATGCCGACTACACCGCCCAGTGCAAGTACCACGGCTATCAGGATTACCGCGGCGGGGGGCACTTTTCCGGCCGGATCACCGCGCCGGTGGTGGCGGCGGGGGCCATCTGCCGCCAGATCCTCGAGAGCCACGGCGCTGTCATCGGCAGCCACCTGCTGCGCTGCGGCGGGGTGGAGGATCTCCCCTTTCCCGAGCAGGAGGACGCGCTGCGGCAGGCGCTCAGGCAGTGCAGCGCCAGCGCCTTCCCCGTCTTGGACCCCGATGCCGGCGAGCGGATGCGCCGGCGGATTGCCGGGGCCAAGGAGGCGCTCGACTCGGTCGGCGGGGTGATTGAGACCGCCGTCGCCGGGCTGCCGGCCGGGCTGGGGGAACCGTGGTTCTGGTCGGTCGAGAGCGTGCTCTCCCACCTGCTGTTCAGCGTGCCGGCGGTCAAGGGGGTCGAGTTCGGCGCCGGCTTTGCCATCGCTGAAATGGCCGGCAGCGAGGCGAACGATCCCTTCTACTATGACGAAAACGGCACGGTGCGCACCCGCACCAACCGCAGCGGCGGGATTCAGGGCGGGATCACCAACGGGATGCCGCTGATCCTGCGCACCGCGATCAAGCCCACCCCGTCGATCTTCCGCCCGCAGCAGACGGTCGATCTCGCGGCCGGCCAAAACGCAACCCTCGCGCTGAAGGGGCGGCACGACCCGGCGATTGTTCACCGGGCGCGGGCTGTCGTGGACGCGGTGGTCGCCTTCGGGCTTGTCGACCTCGCAGCCGGCAGATACGGCACCGACTGGATGGCCGCCGGCTTTTCGGCATAAAACTTTTTTACAGCGATGACAAAGGAGCGAATAAAATGCAACCGCAGCGTTACGGCCTGATCGGCGAAAAGCTGGGCCACAGCTTTTCCAAGCAGATCCACGAACAGCTGGCAGACTACACCTATGACCTGATCGAGCTTGCCCCCGCGCAGCTCGCCCCGTTTCTCGCCGCGCGGGAGTTTGCGGCGATCAATGTGACCATCCCCTACAAGGAGGCGGTCATCCCGCTGCTGGATGAGGTGGACCCGAAAGCGCAGGCCATCGGCGCGGTCAACACGGTGGTCAACCGCGATGGCCGCCTCACCGGCTATAACACCGACTACGACGGGCTGGATTACCTGCTGCACCGCCACGGCATCCTGCTGGGCGGGCGGGTCGTGATGATTCTGGGCACCGGCGGCACCAGCAAGACCTGCGCCGCGCTGGCGCGGGACAAGGGCGCAAGGGAGGTGCTGTTTGTCAGCCGCAGCGGCAAAAACGGCGCGCTGACCTACCATGAGGCGGCGCTGCGCCGGGACGTGCAGGTGCTGCTGAACACCACCCCCTGCGGGATGTTCCCCGACAACGACGGGATGCCGCTGGACCCGGCGCTCTTCCCGCTGCTGGAGGCCGCTGCCGACGTGATCTACAACCCGCTGCAGACCGCCTTTGTGCTGCGCGCGCTGGATCTGGGGCTGCGCAGCACCGGCGGGCTGGAGATGCTGGTGGCGCAGGCTAAGGCCGCAGCGGAGCTGTTTTTGGGCAGGCCGCTGCCGGACGAGCAGATCGACCGGGTGTTCCGCCGGCTGCGGGCTGAGCGGTCGAACTGCGTGCTGATCGCGATGCCGGGCGCCGGCAAGACCACCGTCGGCAGCCGCGCCGCGGCGCTGCTGGGCAAGCGGTTCATCGACTGCGACGACGAGGTGCTGCGGATCGAGGGGCGCAGCTCGGGCGAGATCATCCAGCAGGAGGGCGAGGCGGCGTTCCGCCGGATCGAGAGCCGGGTTATCGCCGAGATCTGCAAGCAGGGCGGCCAGCTGATCGCGACCGGCGGCGGCGCGGTGACGCGGCCGGAGAATATGCAGCGGCTGCGGCAGAACGGGGTGATCCTCTTCATCGACCGGGAGCTCTCGCTGCTGGCCACCAACGGGCGGCCGCTCTCCTCCGATTTTGAGTCGCTGCGCCAGCGGTATATCGAGCGTTACCCTCTATACAACCGCTACTGCGACCTCAAACTGGACAATGACGAGACCATCGAGACCGCGGCAAAGCGGGTGGAGGAGGCGTTTTATGCGTATTTTGATTCTTAACGGGCCGAACATCAACCTGCTGGGGATGCGCGAGCCGGGGATCTACGGCAGCGACAGCTTTGCCGACCTTCTTGCGCTGGTGCAGCGCACCGGCGAGGAGGAGGGGGTCGAGATCGAGACCTTCCAGTCCAACCACGAGGGCGCGCTGGTGGACCGGATTCAGGAGGCCTTCGGCCGGGTGGACGGCATTGTCTTCAACCCCGGCGCCTACACCCACACCAGCATCGCGCTGCTGGATGCACTGCTCGCCGTGCATATCCCCACCGTCGAGGTGCATATCTCGGCGGTCGAGCGGCGGGAGGCGTTCCGCCAGACCTCTTATATCCGCAGCGCCTGTATCCGGACCATCACCGGCGAGGGGATTGCCGGCTACGCCCGGGCGATCCGTATATTGAAAGAATATCTTTTAAATCAGGCCCGATAAACAGAACACCGAGCAAAAAGGGAGCGAATTGGTTATGATTATTACGATGAAGAAACTGGCCCCGCAGGAAGAGATCGACCGGATGGTGCACAGCATCGAGATGAGGGGGCTGCAGGTCACCATGATCAGCGGCACCGACTACAATGTGTTCGGTGTGGTCGGTGACACCACCATCCTCGATGACCGCAAGCTGTCCGCATCCCCCTATGTCGACAATGTGCAGCGGGTCTCCGCCCCCTACAAGCTGGCCAACCGGGTGTTCCATCCGGCGGACACCGTCGTGGATGTCTCCGGGGTGCGCATCGGCGGCAGCGAGCCGATCGTCGTGATGGGCGGCCCCTGCTCGATCGAGAGCGAGGCCCACATCGACCAGATGGCGGAGCTGGTCCATCAGGCGGGCTGCCGGATCCTGCGCGGCGGCGCCTACAAGCCCCGCACCAGCCCCTACGCGTTCCAGGGGCTCGGCAGCGAGGGGATCCGCTACATGGCTGCTGCCGGCAAAAAGTACGGCCTGCCGATTGTCAGCGAGCTGATGAGCATCGATAAGCTGGAGGAGTTTGTCGAGCAGGTCGACCTGATCCAGATCGGCGCGCGGAATATGCAGAACTTCGACCTGCTCAAGGAGGTCGGCCACACCAAAAAGCCGGTGCTGCTCAAGCGCGGCCTTGCCAACACCATCGAGGAGTGGCTGATGAGTGCCGAGTACATCATGGCGGGCGGCAACGAGAATGTCATCCTCTGCGAGCGGGGCATCCGCACCTTTGAAAAGTACACCCGCAACACCCTTGACCTGTCGGTGATTCCCATCATCAAGCAGCGCAGCCACCTGCCGATTGTCATCGACCCCAGCCATGCCACCGGCGACCGCCGCCTTGTGGAGTCAATGTCGCTGGCCGCCATCGCGGCGGGCGCGGACGGCTTGATCATCGAGACCCACTGCGACCCGCCCCACGCAATGTCCGACGGGGCGCAATGCCTCTACCCCAGCCAGCTCGCGCTGCTGGTCGAGCGCGGCCGGGAGATTGCCCGGGTCGTCGGGCGGGCGCTCTGATGCGGGCGGTCGTCTACCCCGGCCCGGCGCACGGCAGGGTGCGGGTGCCCTCCTCCAAAAGCGTCTCCCACCGCGCGCTGCTCGCGGCTTCCCTCGCCGAGGGGGAGACGGTGCTCGAGGGGCTGGACCGCTCGGAGGACCTGCGCGCCACCGCCACCGCCGCCCGGGCCTTCGGCGCGTCGGCGCGCTGGCTGCCCGGCGGGGGGATGCGTCTGCGGGGATGCGGCTTTCCCAAGCCCCCCGCCCGCCCGGTCGACTGCG
>CALXBJ010000064.1 GCA_944386515.1 uncultured Pygmaiobacter sp. | reverse complement strand
GCGGCAGGTTCGCCGAGGTGCGGGACCGCTATGCCGCGCTGAAAGAGGAGCTGGTGAGGGCAGATGGGTAAACTGATTGTGCTCGAGGGGCTGGATGGCTCGGGCAAGGCGACCCAGAGCCGCCTTTTGACCGCGGCGCTGGATCGCGCCGGCGCGCGGGTGCGGCGGATCAGCTTTCCGGATTACGAATCGAATGCCAGCTGGCCGGTCAGAATGTATCTGGGCGGGGAGTTTGGGCCAAAGCCGGAGGATGTCAACGCCTATGCGGCGTCGGTGCTCTACGCGGTAGATCGGTTTGCCAGCTTCCGCAAGGACTGGGGCGCCTTCTATCAGGAGGGTGGAATCCTGATTGCCGACCGGTACACCACCTCCAACGCGGTACACCAGTGCTCCAAGCTGCCGCGGGAGGAGTGGGAAAGCTATCTCAACTGGCTGTTTGATCTGGAATACGGCAAGATCGGCATCCCGCAGCCCGATGCGGTGTTCTACCTCGAGGTCGACCCGGCGGTCAGCCAGCAGCTGCTGAGCGGGCGGTATCAGGGGGACGAGGGGAAAAAGGATATCCACGAGCGGGATGCCGAATACCTCGCCCACAGCCGCGCCGCCGCGGCCTACTGCGCCGAGCGGCTGGGCTGGCAGCGGGTCGCCTGCTGCGAGGATGGCAGGATGCTGCCGGCAGAGCGGATTGCGGCTGTGCTGCTCGAGCAGACGCGGCGCTTTTTGTAACAGAACAACGCGTATTCTTGTTTTTTTGGACGAGAGATAAGAGGAGAAAAATTTTTTATGCCGTTTCATGAGATCACAGCGGCGGATGGGCAGTGGGCCCGCCCCCGGCTGGAGAGAGCGGGTTTTCGCTCCTGTGAGTTCGCGTTCGCCAATGTCTATATGTGGAGCCATGTCTATGGAACCGAGATCGCCGATTACCGTGATTTTGTCGTGGCCCGCAACATGGGCCACACCCACCATCACTTTCTCTACCCGGTCGGCGGCAGCGACCTTGAGTCGGTGATTGACGCCTGCCTGCGGGAGGCGCAGGCGGCCGGCAAGCGGCCGATGTTCTACTCGATTCCGCAAAGTGAGCTGGGGCGAATTCAGGCGCTTTTCCCCGGAAAGTTCAGCTTTTGGGAGAACCGGGACGATCAGGATTACCTCTATGCCGCCGCCGACCTGCGGGACCTGCAGGGCAAGAGCTTCCAGAAAAAGCGCAACCATATCAGCCGATTCGGCAAGGATCACCCCGAATACCGGTTTGAGCCGATCACCCCGGAAAACCTGCCCGAGGTGAGGGAGTTCAACAACCGCTGGTGCAGGGTGTACGGCTGCGATGCGGACGAGGGCCTTATGCGGGAGCACCGGGCGATCGAGATGGTCTTTGACCACTATTTCGAGCTGGGGCTGGTCGGCGGGCTGATCCGCACCGAGGTCGGCCTTGTGGCCTTCTGCTACGGCAGCAAGATCTCGGATGAGGTGCTGGGCACCCATGTCGAGAAGGCATGGCACGACGTCAACGGCGCCTACCCGATCATCAACCGGGAGTATGCCCGCGCGTTCAGCGGCGCGTTCCAATATATCAACCGGGAGGAGGATCTCGGGGAGGAGGGCCTGCGCAAGGCAAAGCTCTCCTATAATCCCGCAATTTTGGAGAAAAAGTACTACGCCGTACTCAAGGGAGACCCGGCGGCGCAGGCGCAGGGCGAGGGGGAATAAGATGCGCACAGCGACCTTGCAGGACCGCCCCGAGCTGACCTCGCTTTGGCAGGAGGCGTTCGGGGATGAAAAGGAATATATCGATTTTGTTTTTGACCAGTTTGTCGGGCTGGACGGTGTCCGGCTGACCGAGCGGGAGGGCGCTGTCGCGGCCTATGCCTGCGTCGTCCCGGTCACGCTGGGGCAGCTGCGCGGCATCTACCTCTACGGGGTCAACACCAAGAGGGAGCTGCGCGGGCAGGGCGTCATGCGGGAGCTGATGGAGGAAATCCACGCCGAGGCGGCCCGTGCGGGGCTGGACTTCGCGGTGCTGGTGCCGGCGGGGGAGCGGCTGTTCGGCTACTATGAGAAGCTGGGCTACAAGACCATGTTCTACCACCGGGTTGTCGAAAAGGAGATCCGGCCCAACCTGTGGGCACAGGCCGAGTTCGACACCCTGACTGCGCCCCGCCTTGCCGCTGCGCGGGAAAAATTCCGCGAGCGGCCGTATATCGCGTTTGCGCCAAAGCCACACGCGGCGATGGTGCAGGGCCTTTACACCGAGGGGGCGACCACCGTTGAGACCGAGGAGGGGTACGGCGTCTTCTTTGTCGAGCGGGATACGCTGGTCTTCCGGGAGCTTGCGGCGGTCGGCAATGCGGCGGCGACCCGCATTCTGGAGGCCGCGCGCCAGCACACCGCCTGTGACCGGGCGCGGCTGGAGCTGCCGCGGTACGGGGAGGTCTTTCTCGGCGAGGGGACCAGCGTCCCCTATGGGATGCTGCGGTGGCTGAACGGGGAGAAAAAACTGGACGAGCCGTCGATGTCGCTGATGTGCGACTGAGCGGGAAGAATACAGCGAGCAGAACAAAGGAGTGACAAAAATGGTCTATGAGTTTTTGGCAGATGGGTTTGAGATCGTGGAGGCGATGTTTCCGGTCGACGTGATGCGCCGCGCCGGGATTGAGGTGACCACCGTCGGCATTGCGGGCACCCGTGTGACCAGCAGCGCCGGGGTGACGGTCGAGGCGGACTGCGACGGGCGCGATTTCGTCCTGCCCGAGGATGCGGAGCTGGTGGTGCTGCCCGGCGGTCTGCCCGGCACGACCAACCTGCTCGCCTGCGACGCGGTGGTAAATGCGCTGGCGGAGGCAAAGGCGCGGGGCATCTTCGTCTCGGCAATCTGCGCTGCGCCCTGGGTGCTGGATGCGAACGGGCTGCTGGACGGCAAGAAGGCGACGATGTACCCCACGATGACCGAGCACATGGAGCACGGCAGTTTTACCGGCGAGCCGGTGGAGCGGGACGGCAAGGTCATCACCGGCCGGGCCGCGGGGGTCGCGATGGAGTTCGGCCTTGCGCTGGTTGCGGCGCTGCGCGGCGAGGAGGCCGCCGAAAAGGTGCGCGGCTCAATCTATCCCATCCGCTGAGGGCGGAGGGTGACCCCTCTGCTGAGGGGAGGTCAAGGATCCCATCAAAAACGGCGGATGCGCCGGCGGGACAAAAGAAAGGAAGAACACAGTGAAAAAAGTTGTGATCGCGCTTGTCGCCCTTCTGCTGGTGGGCTGCTTTGCGCTGGGAGGCGGCTATCTTTACTACCGCGCCGAGGTGGACGGCTCGGGCAGCGCGGGGCAGCGGCAGCAGTTTGAGGTGGCGCAGGGGGAGACCCCCAACGCCATCGCCGAGCGGCTGCAGGAGGAGGGGATCATCGGCTCGGCGCTCTGCTTTAAACTCTATCTGCGTCAGACCGGCACCGGCCCCAGCCTGCAGTACGGCAGCTTTTCGCTCGCGCCGGGGATGAGCTACGACGAGATCATCACCGAGCTGCAGACCCCCGCCAAGCGGGAGGATAGCGTGACATTGACCTTCCCGGAGGGCACCCCTGCGCTGGGCATCGCCCAGATTCTGGAGGATGCGGGGCTGTGCGACGCGGACCAGTTCCTCGCCTGTGCGAACGGGGAGGAGTACACCGAGAGCGACGGCACGGTGCAGACGGCGGATTTCTCCCAGCACAGCTTCTGGGCGGAGATCCCGCAGGGCACGCCCCGCTTTATGCGGTGTGAGGGGTACCTGTTCCCCGAGACCTACGAGATCTTCGAGAACGACACCATCTACAACTATGTCGACACCTTCTATGAGGAGTTCGAGAGCCGGGTCGACCAGACGCTGCGGGACGAGCTGAGCGCGATGGGGATGACGCTGGACGACGCGGTGATCCTCGCCTCCTTTGTGCAGGAGGAGGCGGGCAACGCGGAGGACGCCAATGTGGCACAGGTCTTCCTCAACCGGCTGGCGGAGGGTTCCCCCTATCCGCGGCTGGAGAGCAACGCCAGCAGCTATGTCCAGAACCCGGAGGACAACAACTACCTGTACAACTGGGTCGCGCCCTACTACGGCGGATGGGAGAATATCCCGCAGGACCTGTATGCCGCCTATAATACTTACGAGTGCGAGGGCCTGCCGGCCGGGCCGATCTCCAACCCGGGGATCGACGCGATCCGTGCAGTGGCGGAGCCGAACACCGAGCTGGTCAGCGAGAACGGGAACAGCCCCTGCTATTTCTTCGTCACCGATCTGACCGGAAAGTATTACTACGGCGCGACGGCCGCCGAGCATCAGGCGAATGTGAACAAGGCGTGGTCGGTCAACGCGGGCCTGTAAATCAAGAAAAACTGCCAAGAGCCGGGATGCCGTCCCAAACGGTGCCCCGGCTCTTGTGTGGGTTGCTTTGGGGAGGAAGGAAAAATGTTTAAAAAGCCGGAACTGCTCGCACCCGCCGGCGACATGGAGCGGCTGCAGTACGCGCTGCTCTACGGCGCGGATGCGGTCTATCTGGCGGGCACCCGGTTCGGGATGCGGGGCGCGCCGCAGAATTTTGCCCCCGATCAGCTTCGGCAGGCGGTCGCGCTCTGCCATGAAAAGGGCAAAAAGGTCTATGTTACGGTCAACACGATGCCGACCAATGAGGAGATCGACGCGCTGCCGGAGTATCTCGCGCTGCTGGAGGAGATCGGGCCGGATGCGCTGATTGTGGCCGATCTCGGGGTGCTCTCGATGGCGAAAAAATACGCGCCGAGCATCGACCTGCACATCTCGACGCAGGCGGGTATCGTCAACTGGGCCGCTGCCGCCGCCGCATGGGAGATGGGGGCGAAGCGGGTGGTGCTCGCGCGGGAGCTGACGCTGGAGCAGATTGCCGGCATCCGGGAAAAGGCGCCCGCCGGCCTTGAGATCGAGGCCTTTGTCCACGGCGCGATGTGCATGAGCGTTTCGGGCCGGTGCCTGCTGTCCAACTATATGGCCGGGCGGGACGGCAACCGCGGCCAGTGCGCGCAGCCCTGCCGCTGGAAGTATGCGCTGCTCGAGGAAAAGCGCCCGGGCCAGTATTTTGAAATCGGGGAGAATGAGGAGGGCAGCTATATCCTCAGCGCGGAGGACCTGTGCGCTGCGCCCTTCCTCGGCCGGGTGGCTGCGGCGGGGGTGGACAGCTTCAAGATCGAGGGCCGCGCCAAGAGCTTTTACTATGTCGCGAGCGTGACGGCGGCCTACCGGCGTGCAATCGACGCGATTGGGGAGCACCCGGAGCAGTATGCCTGCCCGCCCGAGACGCTGGCCGAGCTGGAGCGGTGCAGCCACCGCAGGTACTCCCCCGGCTTTTATCTGGGCAGGGAGTACGCGGTGCAGAATGTCACCGACGACCGGTATGAGCGGGGCTGGCAGATCGTCGCGGTGGTGGAGGGCTGGCAGGACGGTGTCGCCCGCTGCACCCAGCGGGGCAAGCTGACCCTCGGCGAGGAGGTCGAAGCGCTGCGCCCGGACGGGGAGACCTTCGCCTTTGCGCCCAGCTGGCTGCATGACGCAGACGGCGCGCCGATTGCGGCGACCCCCCACGCGATGATGCCCTTCTCGCTGCCGGTGGAGCGGGAGCTGCCCGCGGGGAGCATTTTGCGGATAAAGAAGGGCTGAGAAGACAATCCTTGATGTGGATTCCCTCGCGGGCGGGGATAATCCCGCCCAAATCGGCTCGGGCACACTGGATCGAAGAACAAATATCACGGAATGCCGCAGGCGGATTCTTCTGCCTGCGGCATCCTATTTTTTGCGGCTTTCCCATATAGTAAAAAGAGAGAAGAATCCGGAGCTGCCGGAATCTGTGGGGAGGATGCTGTGTTGAAAAAAAGACTGTTTTTAAAAAACGCGGTCATCCTGACCGGGACGGGGCTTTTGCTCCGCGCGGCGGGGATGCTGTTCCGGATCTATGTCGCGGCAAGAATCGGGGACGAGGGGATGGGGCTGTACCAGCTGATCTTCACCCTCTACAACCTCGCCATCACGCTGGCATCGGCGGGCGCCTCGGTGGCGGTGACCCGTCTGGTGGCGGCGCGGCTTGCCCGCGGGGGGCAGGGCGTGGCGCGGCTGAGCCGCCGGCTGGTCGGGTATGCGCTGGCCGGAGGCTGCGCGGTAGGGACGGCCCAATTTTTGCTGGCGCAGCCTGCGGCGTCGCTCTGGCTTGGGGACGCGCGGGCGGCGCTCTCCCTGAAAATTCTCGCCCCAAGCCTGCCGGTCATCGCGGTCGGCGCTGCGCTGCGGGGCTATTTCATGGCGCGCCGCCAGGTCGCCGCCGCCTCCCGCGCCCAGATCTTTGAGCAGGCGGTGCGGATTGCCGCGGTGGCGCTGCTGCTGGGACGCGCGCTGGACTATGGGGTTGAATGGGCCTGCGCCGCAGTTGTCATGGGCAACACGGTCTCGGAGATCGCCTCCTGCCTCTGGGTCTATCTTGGCTGGCGGCGGGACCTGTGCCGGCTGCGGGAGCCTGCCGGCACACAGCAGAGCGACAGCCCGCTGCGGGAGTACGCCGGCATTGTGCTGCCGGTCACCGCGACCCGGGGAGTCGGCAGCCTGCTGGTTGCGGCGGAGAACATTTTGGTGCCCTCCCGGCTTGCCCTCTTCCTCGGCGGGTATACCGAGGCGCTCGCGCAGTTCGGGCGGCTCAAGGGGATGGCGATGCCGGTGCTGTTCTTCCCCTTCTCCCTTCTCGCCGCGCTGTCCACCCTGCTGCTGCCCGAGATCACGCAGGCCCACAGCACGGGGGACAGTCGCCGGCTGCAGACCCTCTGCGGCCGCACGGTGGGGACCACCGCGATGCTGTCGATCCTGGCGGGGGGATTGTTTGCAATCTTCTCCGCGCCGCTGGGGCAGCTGCTCTATCAATCGGAGGAAATCGGCTTTTATATCGGTGTGCTCGGCCCGCTGATGCCTTTTTTGTACCTTGAAAGCATGGTGGATGGGGTGCTCAAGGGGGTGGGGGAGCAGCTGTCCACATTCCGGTACAGCGTCTGCGACTCGGCGTTGCGGATCCTGCTGGTGGTGGCGCTGGTGCCGCGGTTTGGTATGAAGGGCTTTTTGTTCATGATGCTCTGTTCCAACCTCTTCACCTCGCTGCTGAATTTCCGGCGGATGCTGGTGGTCACCGGCACCCGTCCGGACTGGATGGGCTGGGCGGGAAAGCCGGTCCTCGCGATGGCGGGGGCATGGGCGGGTTACCGTGCGCTGGCGGCGGCGCTGCCGCGGCCGAGCTCCAATCTCGCCGCATTGCTCTGGGGCGGTGCAGTAGTGACGGCGGCGTATCTTTTGCTGCTCTGGGCGACCGGCTGCCTATCCGCCGAAATGCTGCGCGCTGCAGAAAAGGAACCGCTGTCAGACCGGCGGAAAGGTTGAAATTCCACGCCGAAACATGGTATACTGCAAAGGCATCACAGTGCAAAACCGGGATGCGGATGAGAAAAACAGCTGGCGGCGGGGAGCCTCGCCGCCAGCTTTTGCGTCAAAAAAGGAGCGACAATAGATGATCAATCTGACAAAGGCCATCCTGCACATCCTCGACGGCAACAGCGGCGCGGCGGTGTATTCCGCGGCACAAATGGACCTCTCGCAGGATGCGGTTTACGGATATGTCTGCCGCCATCTCGAAAAGGCGGCGGGGGACAGCGCGCTGCACGGCGGCGCCTTTATTGGGGTGGAAAATGAGTTTTCCATCAAGCTGAGGCAGTATGCCGGCGAGCTGCTTGCCTTTGAGCCGTTTTCGGTCTGGATCGCCCAGCAGGCGTGGGAGGTGCTCTCAAACTCCAACAAGCTCGATGCGTCGGACCTGCTCATCGCGGAATATTATGAGGGGGAGACCCAGAACCTCGCAATCCTCAAGCTGACCGGGCGGCAGGGATATCTGCACACCATTCAGCCGGACGGCGACGGCCAGCCGGTCTGCGGGATCGAGAGCCGGTATGACCTTTTGCCCGGTGCGGGGCAGAAGGTGGAGGAGGCGGCTTTTCTGCAGCCGCAGACCGGGGCGATTTGGTTCGTCGAAAAGCCCCGCACCGTCAATGGGGAGGACTGCCCCCTCTTCAGCAAGGGGCTGCTGCGCTGCACCGCCGATGCGTCGGCGGCCGAGACGGTCAAGATCATCCGGGAAATTGCCCAGACGGTGGCCGAGACCTACGGCGAGGACAAGACCGCGGCGGTGGCAAGAGCCAAGGCCGGCATCGCGCAGAAACTGGACGCCGACGACCAGCTGGCCCCCTTTGATCTGGGGGAGGAGGTCTTCGGCGGCAGCGAGGAGATGCAGCAGGAGTTCCGCCGGCAGGTCAGTGCGGCCGGCCTGCCCGAGCAGGTTTCGGTCCCCAAAAAGCTGGCGGTCCGCACGGCACGCAGCCAGAAGATCCGCACCGACACCGGGATTGAGATCACCTTCCCGCTCGACTATGCGGAGAATACCGACTATCTGGAGTTTGTGCATGAGCCGGACGGCACCATCGCGATTGAGATCAAGCGGGTGGGCAGCATCGAAAACCGGGGCTGAAAGCCGGCCATAGAAGCAAAAGCGGGGCCGCCGTATCACAGCGATACGGCGGCCCCGCGGTTTTATCGATTGGCGGCATAGGCCCATTCTTTGAGACGGGAAAACAGGCAAAAAACCGCGGCGGCAATCCGGCGAGCGGCCTCAGCAGAGGGAGACCATCAGGTCGAACAGCATCCCCAGCGAGAAGAAGCCGGCCGCCCAGCTGATCAGATTGGCACAGATGCCGTAGCCGGTCCGCCGCCCCCTGCTCCTTCCGGTGAGGAACCGGCGGTAGAAAAGGGTCTCGGCAATCAGGATGGCCAGCTCGACCGGGAACTGGATCAGATGCGCCGAGATCGAGCCGCTGGTGAGCATCGTGAGGTGGACGGTCAGAGAGAGGGCAATCTGGGTGACGAGGTTTGCAAGCAAGAAGACCTTCCAGTTTTGCCGCAGCGAAAAGCCAAAGGCCAGCAGCAGAACCCCCTCAATCAGCAGGGTGGGCAGCAGGGTCGCGAGAAAGGAGACGCCCAGCGCCACAGCCGGCGAGGGCTGGCTCAGCCGGCCGCTCTCACAGTCAAGGGTCACGCTGCTCTGCAGCACCTGCCGCTCGATTGGCTCGGTCAGGATGGTTTTGCCGCTCTCGGTCACAAGCAGGATCCGGCAGACCTCCGGCAACCCGACATAGCCGAAGACGTGGACCCGCGCATCTCCCTGCGGATGGCCGACAAGATCCCCCCACATCGGCAGCGGGGTGCCGCCCGCCATCGCGGGCGCCCAGCCCTGCGGCGACTCGCTTTTCAGCCGGGCGAGCAGGGCGGGATCGAGCGCGGAAAGCTCCTCCTCATTGAGGTTGGTCGAAAGCCCCTCGGCATCCGGCTGCCAGAGCAGATCCAGATAATAGGTCTCCTGCGGGGGATTGGTCAGATAGACCTTGAGCTGGTCCTTGGGACCGATGTCGGCAGAAGCGGTGCAGAGGGCGCAGAAGAAAGGAAAAAGGCAAAAGAGCGAGAGCAGGCTGCGTTTTCGGTTTTTCATCGGGGCACCTCCTTGCAGGGCGAAAGGGGGAAGGGGAGAAAAAAGCTCAGAAGGAAACGGAGAGGAACCGCTCGGCGTTCCGCTTTGCGGCCTCCGCGACCTCCTGCGGGGTTATGTCGCCGCGCGCGCGGGCGATGATCTCGACCACCTCGTCGAGCATATCCGAGGTCGCGCTCTGCCCCTCATACTTTTGGGTGGGCAAAAACGGGCAATCGGTCTCAAGCAGCAGCAGTTCGATGGGCATCTCCCGCACCAGCGCAATCAGCTCCCCGGCGTCCGGATAGGTGATGGCCGGCCCGATGCCGAGGTGCACCCCCATCTCCACGAACTTCCGGCCGTAATCCAGCCCGCTGAAAAAGCGGTGGATCATCGCCGGGACCGGGCAGTCCCGCAGCGCCTGCAGCACATCCTCGTCCGCAAGGCAGTCGTGGATCACCACCGGCAGGCCAAGGCGGCGGGCCAGCTGCAGCTGCGGGTGGAAGACCGCCTTCTGCTTTTCGGCGTCGGTGTCCGGCAGGCGGTAATCAAGGCCAATCTCGCCGATAGCGACCACCCGCGGCTGCTTTGCCAGCGCCTCAATCCCCTCCAGCCAGCCCTCCGGCACGGTGTAGGCCGAGAGGGGGAAGACGCCGACCGATGCCCAGACAAAGTCGTATTCCGCGGCCAGCGCGACCGAGCGCTGGGAGGAGGGCAGGTCTGAGCCGGAGTTCACGATCGCGCAGACCCCGTGGTCCCGCTGGGCCAGCAGGACCTCCCGCCGGCGGTCGCCGTAGACGGTCTCATCATAGTGGGTGTGCAGGTCGGTCAGATGGGTGATGGACATAATATGCGCTCCTTTGCACTGTGAAAAGTCTTTTTTTCAGTATAGCAATTCACCCACAAAAGAGCAATATCGGCCGCGGCGCACAGGGACACAGACCGCCGCGGCAAAAGACCTGCCAGATGCGCAGACTGCAGATAAAAAAGCCCGCCTCCGGGGCCGAAACCGGACACCGCAGTGCCAAAAACGGCCTTGGAGGAGGGCTTTTTGTGCTGGAATGACGCAGCCTCGCAGCGGGTGCGGCGCAGAACGGCCGGCTTTTAGAGGCGAAGCTCCGCGCGGCTGCTTTTTCAGCAGTATCGGCGCAGGATCCTCTCGGTGACCCGGTCGATCTGCTCAAAATCCGCTGCCGACTTGTAGTAGGTTTCCAGCTGGTCGTGATGCTGCTTTGCCTGTGCCTGCAGCCGGGATGCCTGCTCCAGCAGGTCCACCGCCGCCTTGTGATTGAACCGCAGCCTGCCGCGGTGGGCGCGCAGCCGGGCCTTGTCGCAGAACCGGTCGCAGTGGATCCGCCGCGCCCCCGCAAAGCTGAGCGGATGGTATTGGTTGTCGGTGACAAAGGCCAGCTTTGCGCCGGGCAGCAGCAGGTGGTCAATCTTGTCGTGCGGCGCCATGGGGCAGTAGCAGGTGATGGTGCGCAGCCCGCGCGCCAGCGCCTGATCCCGCAGTACCCGCAGCATGGCGCTGCTCACCGCCCCACAGGGATCCATCAGCATGACGATGGTGTCCGCAACCTTTGAGATGGTCTCGGTGTAGCACAGCGGCCCGCTGAGGGTGTTGGCGGAGAGCATCCGCAGCGATTCGCCGCCCTCGGCATCCCGATGCCCTGCGGGGAAGTACTTGAGCGCCAGCCGCGCGGCAAAGGCACGCGCCGTGCCAAGGTCCGACGCCGCGGCAGCCAGCTTATAGCTGTCGTCAATCAGGCTGCCCGCCGCGGTGATATACCTGCAGGCGCGCTCCTGCAGGGAGGAGCACCGGTCAAACAGCTCGCCCACCGCGTCCCGCGCAGGGCGCAGCTTCTCCTCGTCGAGAAAATCGTACAGCGAAACGACCGTTTCCCCCGCTACCGGGTAGCGCGGCTCCAGCGTGTGGGGCGCGGTTGCGTCCACGATGCTGAACTTCTTTGCAAAACAGAAAACCCCATCCAGTGAATCGGGGTCGGAGGAGCAGTGGATCAGTTCCACGGTCTCCCCCTCAGATGCGAGATGCTGTGCAATCTTTGCCATCATGGTGGACTTCCCGCAGCCCGGCCCCGCCTTAATCAGCAGGCTGTTCCAGCCGTCGCGGGGCGCCAGCATCTGGTCAAAGTAGCCGGCAAACCCGCATGGCGACATCGCGCCCAGCAAAAAATCCAGCTTTTGCCCTTGCTCCAAAATCATCACCCTCCCTCTAAAATGGGGGGATCCGCCCCCCGCGGCCGGGGTGGCCTTTTGACCCATGTTTGCCCGGCTGAACCATGATATTCCGCGCGCGGGCCGGGTGTTACCGGGAAAAAAGCCGCAAAGCGGGGGGGAACGCCGCATCGATAACGGAGGAAAAAATCGCGCGGCTTAAAAAAAGGGGGGGGCGGCCGATGTCTATCGTCCGCCCCCCTTGCTGCGCAGCATCAGACAAACTGGTTGCGCGCAGGGTCGTACAGGTATCCAATATCGGCCAGCTTGCTGACCAACTGGTCTTGGTCGAGCTCCAGCGTGCGGCAGACGTCCTGCAGGCTGCTGCAGAAATCGCGCAGCTGGGTGTTGATATAGCTCAGCAGCATAAAGGGATCATTGGGCACGGTCATGAGGGTCACCTCTTTTTGGTATGGATCATCGCGGCGTTCGGCATCGCAAAGGCGCGCTTCGGGCGGCGACCTCCATAGCATAGCACAAAATAGACCGGCGCGCAAAGATTTTTTTGCAGGGGCCTTGACAGGGTGAGGAAATGTGCTATACTGAAACAAGTGAACGATTGTTCATATATTAGTTTTGGAGGTCGCCAATGATTGACAAAAACGGGGTAGAGCGGTGCGATTACATCCACGCCCATCCGGAGCTGATCCGCGCGGCGAAGGAGCGGATGCCGGACGAGGAGCTGCTCTATGATCTGGCCGAGCTGTATAAGGTGTTCGGCGATTCGACCCGCATCAAGATCCTCTATGCGCTGTTTGAGGCGGAGATGTGTGTGTGTGACATCGCGCAGCTGCTCGGGATGACCCAATCCGCCATTTCCCACCAGCTTCGGGTGCTCAAGGGGGCAAAGCTGGTCAGGAACCGGCGGGACGGAAAGACGGTGTTTTATGCGCTTGCCGACGATCATGTGCGGACGATTATCGGTCAGGGTATGAACCATATCACAGAAGAAGAGTGAAGGAGTGCAGACAGATGAAAAAGGTTTTTAAGATGCGGGATCTCGACTGTGCCAACTGCGCCGCAAAGATGGAGAATGCGATCAAAAAGATCGACGGCGTGATCGATGCGAGCGTGAGCTTTATGACCCAGAAGCTGACGCTGGAGGCCGAGGACGAGCGGTTTGACGAGATTGCGCGGGAGGCCGCGCGGGTCTGCAGCAAGGTCGATGCGGACTGTGAGGTCCTGCTCTGAGCGCACGCAGGGAAACAAAGGAGGAGAGGCTCGGTGAGCAAAAAACAGAAAAGGATGCTCGCGCGGATTCTGGTCAGCGGGGCGCTGTTCCTCACGGGGGAACTGGCTCCGCTGGACGGCTGGTGGGCGCTGCTCTGTTTCCTGCCCGCCTATTTCATCATCGGCTGGGGCGTGCTGCTGAAAGCCGGCAGGAACATCCTCAACGGGCAGATATTTGACGAAAATTTCCTCATGTGCCTTGCCACCATCGGTGCACTGGGACTTGCCAGCTACGATCTTGCCACCGGGGCACAGTCGATGGTGGGGTATGACGAGGCGGTTGCGGTCATGCTGTTCTATCAGGTGGGGGAGCTGTTCCAGAGCTATGCGGTGGGCAAATCCCGCCGCTCGATTGCAAACCTGATGGACATCCGCCCGGATTACGCGAACATCCGGCAGGACGGCGTGCTGGTACAGGTTGACCCGGAGCAGGTTGCCATCGGGCAGCGGATTGTGGTCAAGGCAGGGGAGAAGATCCCGCTGGACGGCAGGGTGGTGGACGGCGAGACGATGGTCGACACCGCGGCGCTGACCGGCGAATCGGTGCCCCGCAGCCTGAAGGCGGGGGACGATGCGGTCAGCGGATGCATCAACCTGACCGGCTTGATTGAGATCGAGGTCACCAAGCCGTTTGGGGAGAGCACGGTGGCAAAGATCCTCGACCTGGTGGAAAATGCCGCCAGCAAGAAGGCGAAGGCGGAAAACTTCATCACCAAATTCGCCCGCTATTACACCCCGGCGGTGGTCATCTCGGCGGCGCTGCTGGCGCTGCTGCCCCCGCTGTTCCTCGGCGGCTGGGGCGAATGGCTGCACCGGGCACTGATCTTCTTGGTGGTCTCCTGCCCCTGTGCGCTGGTCATCTCGATTCCGCTCAGCTTTTTTGGGGGCATCGGCGGCGCGTCGGCGCGCGGCATCCTGATTAAGGGCAGCAACTATCTCGAGGCGCTTGCCCAGACCGAGCTGATGGTATTTGATAAGACCGGCACCCTGACAAAGGGCAGCTTTGAGGTGGTAAAAACAGTCCCCGCCCCGCAGGTTGAACCGCAGCAGCTGCTGTGTGCCGCCGCGCTGGCGGAGTCCTATTCCGACCACCCGATCGCCCTCTCCCTCAAACGCGCCTGCGCGGTGCAGCAGGCCGATGACAGGGTGCAGGAGGTACAGACCCTCGCAGGCAAGGGCCTGCGTGCCGTGGTGGACGGAGAGGAGACCTTTGTGGGCAACGCGGCGCTGATGCAGGCGCAGGGGATTGCCTACACCCCGCTGCAGGAGATCGGCACCGTCGTCTATGTCGCGCGTGCCGGCCGTTATCTGGGCGCGATCCTGATTGCCGACCAGCTGCGGGAGGACGCGAAGGAGGCGCTCGGCGACCTGCGCCGCAGCGGCATCCGCCGTCTGGTCATGCTCACCGGTGACAACCGCGCCACCGGGCAGGCGGTGGGGCAGCTGCTCGGGATGGACGAGGTCCACGCCGAGCTGCTGCCGGGTGACAAGGTGGAGCAGGTGGAAAAGCTGCTCGCCGGCAAAAGCGAGCAGGGCAAGCTGGTCTTTGTCGGAGACGGCATCAACGACGCGCCGGTGCTCAGCCGCGCCGATATCGGCATCGCGATGGGTGGGCTTGGCAGCGACGCCGCGATTGAGGCGGCGGACATTGTGCTGATGGACGACAAGCTCTCGGAGCTTGCGGTCGCGATCCGTATCGCGAAAAAGACCCTTGCGATTGTGCGCCAGAACATTGTTTTTGCGCTGGCTGTCAAGATCGGGGTGCTGCTGCTCTCCGCCGTGGGGATGGCGGGGATGTGGCAGGCGGTCTTTGCCGATGTGGGGGTGTCGGTCATCGCCATCCTCAATGCGTCCCGCGCGCTGAACACCAAAAAGCTCTGAGCCAAAGCCGCGCCCCGCGGCGGGCCGGACAGAGATACAGAAAGAAGCGAGCCTTTCCTCTTAGCCGGAGGAAGGGCCCGCTTCTTTTTTGGGCCGCCGGCGCATATCCTGATAGGAGCGAAAAGAGTGGGGAGGATACAGAATGTCTGAGGGGATTCGTTTTACAAAGACGCAGGGCGCGGGAAATGATTTTATTCTGGTGCAGGAATCCGAGATGGGGATGGAGCCGGAACAGCTCGCGAGAAAAATCTGCGACCGGCGGTTTGGCATCGGCGCCGATGGCCTGATGGCGGCGTCAGTGGAAGGGCAGGGCGTCCGGATGCGGTACTGGAATGCCGACGGCAGCCCGGCGGCGGTCTGCGGCAACGGGCTGCGCTGTTTTGCGCGGTACGTGGTGGAGAGCGGGATGGCCGGCGGCGACACATTTTTGGTCCGGACCGATGCCGGGGACAGATGGGTGCGGCTCTGCCGGGGGACGGACGGCGCCATTCTGGGCGTGTCGGTCGGGATGGGGCGCCCTGTGCTGATGCCCTACGAGATCCCCGCGCTGCTGCCCGGCAGCCGAGTCGTCGAGCGGCCGCTTGAGGCGGCGGGGGTATCTCTCCGCCTCAGCTGCCTGCGGGTCGGGGTGCCCCACGCGGTCGCTTTTTGGGACAGGGATCCCACCGAGGAGGAGCTGTGCCGCATTGGGCGGGCGGTCGAGCGGCATCCTGCTTTTCCCGAGGGAATCAATTTTGACATCGCCATGCCGCTGGCAGAGGATGTATTTCGGATCTTTACCTGGGAGCGGGGCGCGGGACACACCCTCGCCTGTGGGACCGGCTGCTGTGCCGTCGCTGCGGCGGCCCGCCTTTGCGGCAAAAGCGGTGGGAACAGCATCCGGCTCGAGGCGGAGGGCGGCACCCTCGAAGTGGAGTGCAGGCCCGGCGGTGAGCTGGTGCTCTTTGGCGGGGCGCAGCTGGTCGGGGAGGGATGGTTTTTCCCTGCAACGGAGAGCGCTGCAGAGTGAGAACAAAACGGATGCGGCCAAAGGGCGCGGGGAAAAGGGGGGATTGACATCCTGTGCGGGTTGCGCCAAAATGAAAGGGATGCGGGCACTGCGGCACTGCCGCAAACCAGCCCGCGCCGGGAGGAATGTTTATGCGCAGCAGCGGGATCCTTCTGCCGGTGAGCAGCCTGCCCTCGCCCTACGGCATCGGCAGCATCGGCAGCGCCGCTTATGCCTTTGTCGATTTTTTGAAGGCCGCGGGGCAGCGGTATTGGCAGGTGCTGCCGCTGGGCCCGACAGGATACGGGGACAGCCCCTACCAGAGCTTTTCCGCCTTTGCGGGAAATCCCTACTTCATCGACCTGCCCCAGCTTGCGGCTGAGGGATTGCTGACCGAGGAGGAGCTCGCCGCAGCGCGGGACAACGGGGACCCGCGGCGGGTGGACTACGGTGCGCTGTTTGACAGCCGTTTTGCCGTCCTCGCCGCGGCGGCGGGCCGGGTGGACCCCGAGAAGCCGGAGATGGCGGCGTTTTTTGCGCAGAATGCGGACTGGCTTGAGGACTACGCCCTCTTTATGGCAATCAAAGAGGAGCGGGGGCAGCAGGGCTTGCAGGGATGGCCCCGCGGCCTTCGGCTGCGGGAGGAGCGGCCGATGCAGGCGGCGCGCCGCCGGCTGCGGCAGCGGGTTTTGTTCTGGAAGACGGTCCAGTACTTCTTTTACAGCCAATGGGCGCGGCTCAAGGCTTATGCAAACCAAAACGGGATCCTGCTCATCGGGGATCTGCCGATCTATGTCTCGCCGGATTCCGCCGACCTGTGGGCGAACAGCGCGCTGTTCCAGCTGGATGAGCGTCGCCGCCCCACCGAGGTGGCCGGCGTGCCGCCGGATGCCTTTTCCGCAGACGGGCAACTGTGGGGCAACCCGCTGTATGACTGGAAAAAGCACCGCGCACAGGGATATGCGTGGTGGTTGCAGCGGCTGCGGCAGGCGTCCCGCCTTTGCGATTTGGTGCGGATTGACCATTTCCGGGGGTTTGAGAGCTATTACGCCATCCCCGCCTCGGCGCGCACCGCCGCGAAGGGACGCTGGCGCAAGGGGCCGGGAATGGAGCTGATCCGCACCATCCGCCGCGAGCTGCCCGATCTCGGCATCATTGCGGAGGATCTCGGTCTGCTCACCCCGGCGGTGCGCCGGCTGCTGGCCGAGAGCGGCTTCCCGGGGATGAAGGTGCTGCAGTTTGCGTTCGACCCGCGGGGCAACAGCGATTATCTGCCCCACAACTATCCCCGCAACACGGTGGTTTATACCGGCACCCACGACAACACCACGACCGAGGACTGGCAGTATACCGCATCGCTGGCGGAGGTCAGCTTTGCGCGGCGGTATCTCGGGGTTCAGCAGGCGTCGGAATTTACCGACGGTATGGTCCGGGCCGCGTTTGCGAGCGTGGCGGATCTGTGCATCATCCCGATGCAGGACCACCTCCATCTGGGGGCGTCGGCACGGATCAACACCCCCAGCACGCTGGGAAACAACTGGGTCTGGCGCTTGGAAGAGGGACAGCTGACGGCGCAGCTGGCAGCACGGATCCGCCGGCTGACCGAAACCTACGGCAGGCTGCCGCAGCCGGTGCGCCGACGCAAAGGCGCAGAATAAGAAAACGGAAAACAAACGGGCGGGCCGCACCAGCTGTGCGGCCCGCCTGTTATCGTCTATGTAGGGCGTTTCGAAAGGGTGCGCCCGAACGAAAAAGAGCGGCCGGTTACCGATCCTCCTGCAGCAGCGGCAGGATCCGCGCCAAGGAGGCGTCGGCCATCTCATCGGTGGAGTTGTAATACAGCAGCAGATTTTCGCTGGTTTCGGGATCGCCGAGGGTGTTCGGGATGCTGAAATCGACCCCTGCGATATATTCCTCCCAGTGCGCCAGCTTCCAGGTGTCCCGGTCGGAATTGCGCTTTGCCATCCGCTGGTGGCAGACCTTTGGGTCGGTGACAATCCAGATCACGACCAGCTTTGCCCCCTGCGCGGCGAGCTTTTTCTTCAGCGCGTCCATATAGGCGGCATCGCGCACCTCGCTGCTGAACGGCGCATTGATCAGCACGGTGTTGTCGTAGGCCAGCGCCTCAAAACCGAGCGCCAAGATCACATCATACTCATAGTCCCGGATGTTCTTTTTAAAAAAGTCAGAGCTGCGGTCATAGGGCTGCCCCGCAACTGCAAAGATCTGTTTTGAGAGGGGGATCAGGGTATCCTTGTCCAGATAGACGACATGGGGAAGCGCGGTGGCAAGGCGTCTGGAAAGCCTTGTTTTTCCGCAGCCGGGCGGCGAGGTGACCAGAATCATCTTCTTCATTGCACGGACCTCCCAAAGAAACAGCGGCAGATGGATGAGGGGGAAATATTGGTTTTTATTTTATCATCAAAACAAAAAAATGTCTATTCATTTTTCAAAAAAATCGAAGTCAGGCACCCCGACGCCGCACATCGGCAGAATATTGATGACCGGCACCTCGTAGGGGTGGGCGGCACGGACCAGAGCGAGGGCGGTCTCCAGCCGGTCGGCGGAGCAGCAGACCTCCACCTTCAGCTCCGGCGCAACGCACAGTTCCCCCACGGTGCCGTTGTAGGGCTGCGCGCCGTCGAGCGGGCGCCACTGGCTGGTGACGGGGCTGACCGAAAGGCAACGGTCATAGATGCCGACATGGCCGGCATCCGCCTCGGCCAGCGCGTCGCGCACCGCGTCGAAATGGCTTTCGGGGACGAAGATCTCGAGCTTGAAATAACGGGGCTTCCTCACGCAATCAGATCCTTTCAAAAAATTTCGCTGAATTGTTCGGTCAGGGTGAAACGGCTGCGGTGGTACTCAATCAGCCCCTCCTCCCGCAGCCGGCTCAGGGCGGCGGACATCGCGCTGCGGTCGACACAGAGGTAATCCGCCAGCGCCTGCCGGTCAAAGGGGATGACAAAGCTGCGGCTGCCGCAGAGCTGGGACTGCTCAAACAGATAGGAGAGCAGCTTTTCCCGCGTGCTCCGCTTGGAGAGATGCCCGATTCTCCGGCTGAGCAGCAGGTCCTTCTCCGCGAGGACAGCCAGCATATTGGCAATCAGCGCGGCCTTGTGCGCGGGGTCCAGCGACCGGTGCAGCAGAAACCGCTGGAAATCCAGCCAGAGAACCACACAGGGCTCGGCGGCCCGCGCGCAGACATCGGGAGGCAGCGCAGCGTCGGGCGCACAGGCGAACGCCTCGCCGAACAGGTCCCCCGGTTCCAGCTCGGTCAGCAGGGTGCGGGTGCCGGAATATTCCTCTCGCTGGACAAAGGCGCGCCCTTCCAACAGGATCCCAATCCTGCCGTGGGATTCCCCGGCGCGCAGAAGCAGCGCATTTTTGGAGTAGGCCTGCCGCTGCGCCTCCAGCTCGGCCAAAAGGGGAGACAGCGCTTTTGGCGCAATGCCCCAAAACAGCCGGCACCGCGAGAGCAGTTCAAAATAGCTATCTATATCCTGAGTCGTCATCCGGCATCCCCCCCGGTGGATTATGTGGTTTTACTGATACCAATATACTACAAATAAAAGGGGGCAGGCAATAAAAAAATCCCCGACAGAGCGTGCGGTAAAATCGCGGCGCCCTGCCGGGGAAAAGTGGGTTATTCGGTTTGCGCGGCATCGCCGCCGAGCAGGCGGCGCAGCTGTATGCCGCAGTCGCGGATCAATTCCTGCACGCGCGGGTTGTCAAAGGGGTACCCCAGCGCATAAAGGCCGAGATAGAGCAGCGCGAGCGGCTGTTCGTCCGCGAGGGCGCCCTCCTCCCAGAGGGGCAGGCAGACCAGCGCCAGCTGCTGCAGTGCGCACAGCAGCGACAGCCGCAGCGCAACCCCTTCTTTTTCCGGTTGGGCGAGCAGCAGATGCAGCGGATATTCGGCCGTCCGCCCGCAGGGGGAGCCGCATCCCGCGCACATCGGGACAAGGCGATCCTTTGCCGCCCGCGCGTCCGCAATGGCGTGAGCGGTCGCCTGCGGGTCCCCGCCGGTCAGCGAGAGCGTCGCGAGCCCGCGCAGCACCGCGCGATGGACCGGCGCGTCGGCCGTCTCATTCTCCTCAGCCCGCGCGACCGCAATCAGCGCGCCGATCAGCGCATCGGCATCGGTGGGAATCCTGTTTTCACTGTGTCCCATGATATAAACCTCACTCGGAAAGGATGCGCCCGTCGGTGGAGATCACGACGACGTGCCAGGGCAGGAACCTGCCGCTCGCCTGAATCGCCCGCCGGGCGGCGTTTTCCAGCCCGCCGCAGCAGGGAACCTCCACCCGCAGGATGGTCACGCTGCGGATTTCATTGTTCGCCAAAATTGCGCCCAGTTTCTCCGCGTAGTCTCCCTCATCCAGCTTAGGACAGCCGATCAGCACAACCTTGCCGCGGAGAAACCGACGATGAAAATCGCCGTAGGCATAGGCGGTGCAGTCGGCGGCAATCAGCAGGTCGGCGCCCTCAAAATAGGGGGCCTTGACCGGCGCCAGCTTGATCTGGACCGGCCATTGGCCCAGTTCGCTGGGCAGCTCGCCGGCGGCCTGTGCACCGGCCGGCTGCCCAGCGCGGCTCAGGGTGCGGCTTTGGCTGCCCGGGCAGCCGCAGGGCTGCGGTGCGGACGCTTCTTTGGCGGCCTTGGCCGCGAGCACCGCCTGATGGTCGTAGGCGGGGGCCTCCCGCTCCTCAAACGAGATGGCGTTTACCGGGCAGGCGGGCAGGCAGTCCCCAAGCCCGTCGCAGTAATCCTCCCGCAAAAGCCGGGCCTTGCCCTCGACCATGCCGATGGCGCCCTCGTGGCAGGCGGCGGCACACAGCCCGCAGCCGTTGCACTTTTCCTCGTCAATCTTGATGATCTTGCGTTTCAAAACAATGCCTCCCATTTGGTTGATGACCCAAGCATAACACAAGAAAAAAAGAAAGTATGTTGTTTTTGCAACAAAGTGACCTGTGTGATATTCTTTCTGCGAAGAGGGTAAAAGAGGGCGCTTTTTCGGGCAAAAAAGAAGCCGGGGCAGGGTGCTCTTGCTCCGACCCGGTCCGGGTGTCATTATAGGAGCTGAGACTCCCGGAAAGAAAAAACAAATCGAGGCCTGGCACAAGCGGGTTCGATTTGGAGAGAAGCCGCGGCAGAGTGAATGCGCGGTAGCATTTGCAAAAAAAATCGCCGCGAACGATTGGCGTTCACGGCGATCTGGTTGGGCTGGCTGGATTCGAACCAGCGGATGCAGGAGTCAAAGTCCTGTGCCTTACCGCTTGGCGACAGCCCAATCTAAAGAAAAAAGCGAACTCACAAAAGGAATTCGCTTTTTTCATCAATGG